>CABMCU010000086.1 GCA_902384685.1 uncultured archaeon
AGAACATTCTGAAAGATAAAACACTGTATCATTACGATCTGCACGAAATTAATCATTCTTTATTTTAGCTGTTGAGCTTGGTGTGATGAAAAAATGATTATTTTTCAGAATTCTTCAACAGCCTAAATGAACATCAATAAAACAATAAGTATATAAAATATTGAAAGAGATTTTAAATATTAAAGCATATATTAATAATTATAATAATTCGCGAGGAATATCAAAAATGCTGAAGTGTTCCATGAAAAAAATAATTGTTCTTGGCATTTTCATTCTATACCTTGGATGTACTTTTTCGCCTCAAGTGAATAGTAAAGTCGCAAAACCTCAATTAGTTTCATTTGAACGGGAGGTATATATCGTACCGACTGACGATGGATCTTCAATTACCTTGATTCGTTATGTAGGTAATAAACGCCCTTCTCTCATGTTAGTTCCAGGTATCTGCGGCAACCATTATTTTTTTGACTGGGATAATAATCATTCTTTAGCAAGATTTTTAGCTGCTAACGATTGGGATGTCTGGATGCTCGATGCACGGACTCACGATGGCGATGGTGATTTCTTTTTTGGTTCTCTACGAGGATTGCAGAGTAATCGAGAATGGATCAATCGATATTGGGATCTTGATAATACCTATCTAAAAAAGGATGTTGTTACGGCAGCAGAGTTCATAAAAAAGACATCACATAATGAAAAATTCTTTTTTATCGGTCATAGTTTGGGCGGGTATCTCGCCTACGCATATGCTGAGTTGATCAGACAAGATGATTTAGCAGGTATTATAACACTAGGTTCTTCAGCAAAAGCAAATAATTATACAATTTCTTGGAAGCTTGATCATAGTTTTGGTTTTCGAATCGGTCAACGAGCCTATGTTCGTCCTTTTGGTTATCCCTTTGTACATAACCCAAAACCGTCTATTGATAAAAACAAAGATAAACCAATACCAGGTCAGTATTATGCAAATATAACGTCTTTGTCTGTCCGGGAGAATATTAGTTATCACCGGGATGACGAATCTGCGGGTCTTTGGGTTGATATGAATTTTGGAAGAGATCCACGTTATTATTCCGGTCATTGGGTTGATCCGCAGACATTGTATGATTATACTGCTCATCTCTCAAAAATAATAGTACCGTTTTTAGCGATAGCTGGTGATGAAGATACGTCAGATCCAAAAGCAGATATCTTCGCAACATATCAAAATGTGAGTAGTGAAATAAAAAAATTTGTGAATATTTCTGGGTACGCTCACATGGATTTGATTCTTGGTGATACTGCAGATTTCAAGGTATTTCCAGAAATAACAACCTGGTTAGATTCGATAATTCAATAAGGGTTTTATATCTATTAAACGTTTTTTTTTATTTTTAATATTCCTAGAAGGAAGGTAACCGTTATCGAATTAATGATAAGGAGTCTTTGAACATGCAGAACAATTTTTTTTTTATTATCCAAAATTAAATAAAAAATATTTAACGGTTTAGGAACAAACTGTTATTGTTTTTTTTATTTGTCTAGCCAGACATATTTACAGCGGTTGCAGTAAAAAGCTGTTGAAATCCATTCTTGTTTCCCATGCGCTGGGTTTTTATGACGAAAGAGTCGGGTGAGTTTCATGTCACAGTTTGGACATTTCCCGTTATAAGATTTCTTGTATTCTTTTCCACCGATAGGATACATCAGGGTGTTAGATGCTACGGTGTAAAGGAAGTTGCAGGCAGTACAACACCAAGCAGTTGGAATCCATTTTCGTTTCTCATCAATAGTTTTATTTTGGTACAATCGTACTGCTTTTGCACTGCATTGAGGACATTTCTTTTTTATAGGTAATACCACCACTAATTCTTAGTTTATTCTAATGCACCATATTACATGCGGGTTTATAAGATTCTCACAAAAAAGGGCAATTTCTAAATTTATCCATATACTTGAAAAAATACGTTATAATGAACGAATGGATTTAAGGCAATCGATACTCTTAAGTCATGTTATCTGCAGGAGCACTTTTGGGTTTTTTTGAAAAGCGAAAAGAACAAAAAAGAGGAAATCAACGGGCTTGGAGGGATTCGAACCCTCGGCCAATCGGTTAAGAGCCGATTGCTCTAGCCTAGCTGAGCTACAAGCCCCTAAGAAAGAAAGTTATACGCAGTACCATTCGCTATTATTTAGGTTTAACGATAACCTATGAATCATCTGTGAAATGCTGGAAATTTTGAGTAGAAGCAGAATTTCATCATCAATAAGAATTTATTCTTCTATTACTGTATATCCCTTGTCTGGTCGTACATGTGATATGACAAGAGGGGCAGGTTTCCCCTTCTGAGAAGGAATAGTAGTCACTTCTTTTACGTTAATTTGAACATTAGGACCAGCTTTTTTCTGATGAATCTCCTGTATTTTTTTAAAAATCAGATCAACGGATGGACCTACATTTCTAAGGTCTTCATCGATAACGACGAGAATATCAATTTCATCGATTCTTTTCTGAACGATCTGGAATTGCTTAACTTTTCTGGTTTTTAAATCATTAAGGATACTATAGAGGCTTGCAAAAGAAGCTGCAGGAAACAGTCTACCATCAGGTAATACAACACTATCGCTTTTTCTTCCCTCAACTCCATTTTTAAAAATAGGAGTATGCAACCCACAGGAACATTCTTCATCATCGGAGAGAACGACCCAATCATCCATTCCTGTGTATCTCACAATTGGTGTCGCCTTCCCAAACAATCTTGTTACAACAATATGTCCTCGTTTCCCATTCTCAAGAATTTCATGATCTTCGTTTATCGCCTCGACATGAAAAAAATCATAATTAATATGCCATGTTCCTTCCTGGCATTCAAATGCAATTGGGGCTTCAGAGGATGATTCCACAGATCCATATCCATTATGCAATTTACATCCAAATGCTTCTTCAATATAACTTCTCGTGTAGGGTTCAAGAACAGATCCACTCACTAGAAGGGCTTTCGGATTAATGTTTTTCCCATATCCTTTACGTTTATAAAATGCTAAATGGAAGAACGTCGCAGGGTAGGAGTAGATAACATCTGGTTTAAATCTATCTAACTCGGAAATAATATCTTTTACTGGCAAAAAAGCATTCAGGGAAAGACGTGTATCTTTGCGATAAATAAAAGAGGCTTTTGAGTAAAAAAGATTCTCAGCGGTTGAATCAGCCATATTCGGATTAAAATTACCAATATTCGCCAATCGTGATATTCTCCAATTTAAATTAAGTTGAGTATAGATACGTAACGATGCGCCAATGCCTCCGGAAAAAATAGAGAAATCAGTAAAGATAGAGACTTGTTTTCCTGTAGAGCCTGCAGTGGAAACAATCCGTGCATTTTTCTTTTTATATCCTTTTGGGAGGATCTCATTTGGAAAATGTTCTACAATGTCTTTTTTTGAAATAAAAGGGAGTTTTGTAACGTCCTTAATTCTTTTAATATCGTTTGGATGAAGGTTCACATCTTGATATTTTATATGATAGAGAGGAACAGTATCAGCGTACCTTACAATCCTCTGAAGGGCTTTATCCCGGTATTTGTTGATTTTTTCAGGAGAAAATTTTCGTAATCTTTGTGCATCAAAAAGAAAATTTTTTAAAAAAGGGATACCGGTAACAGGGTTAAGAAAGGGGTTCATGCGTTCACCTGTATCTAATACAAATATTAATAATATGTTTTATGGTTGCGGGAACCGTGAAATATACACTGAAATGTCTGAAATGCGGTAAGAGTTACTCTGAAGATCATTATATCTGTTCTTGTGAAAATAAATGTGACGCGCTGTTAAAAACAGTCTATGAACAAAAAAGTTTTACCGTCGATGAATCTTATCAAGGAATCTGGCGTTTTCATCAATGGCTTCCGATCCAAAAAATAGATCAACGACTTGTTGATCATGGGAGTTCTTTTTTAACCTATAAGAGTACAAAACTTGCGGAACATCTTGGATTGAAGAATCTTATCATCTGTTTAAATGCATACCCACATTGTCATACAGGAGCGTTTAAAGACCTTGAAGCAGAAGTGACCTTTCAACGGGTCATGAACACATTTGACTCAGGTAAACCCTTGGTAATGTCCTCTGATGGAAACAATGCGATATCTTTTGTGTATTATTCAAATGTGATTCGGTACCCAATTTTCTTATTTGCCACAGAAGACGCGCGTCTGAGACGAATCTGGTCCTTTTCCAAATCCAATCCCTATACACGTCTTTTTCCCATCGAGGGTGATTATTTTGATGCGATTAACCTTGGCAATCAATTTTCCAATGTCGAAGGATATCTATCCGAGGGAGGTTTCCGGAATGTCGCTCGTCGAGATAGTGTCGGAACAATGACATTAGATGTAACTCGATTTCTGGGTCATCTCCCTGATCATTATTTTCAGGCACTTGGTTCAGGGCCTGGTGCTATCGCAGCCTATGAAGCAGCAGAACGACTCATCCTTGATGGACATTACGGAAAAAAATTACCGAAAATTCATGGATCCCAAAATTATCCCTATGTTCCGATGTATGAAGCATGGGAAAATCATTCTCGAATAATTGATGAACGATTTCAAAAATAATCAGCAAAACAATTAATTGATCAAACATCAGCGCATGTACTGACGAATCGTTTTCCTGCGTATTCTCTAATTGGAGGTATCTATGATGTGTTACAAGCAACCAACGGAGAGATGTACAGCGTTACTAACGAAGAAATTGAAAAAGCTCAGATGTTGTTTGAAAAACTAGAAGGCATCAGTATTGTTCCCGAGGGAGGAGTGACCGTCGCGTCATTACAACAAGCAGTGAGCAGAGAGACGATCTCACCGCAGGATTCCATTTTATTAAATGTAACAGGTGGTGGTCGAAAAGAGATTAAAAAAGAACGAATGCATATAGAACCATATAAATTTCTTACAAAAAAACTACAGGTAAACCAAAAGTCATTGGAAGAAAAAATACAACATTCAAAAGAACTGATTCAAGAAGCTGTGCAAACGTATGGGAACAGAGTCGCTGTTGCCTGCAGTTGGGGAAAAGATAGTATGGTTCTGCTGCATCTCGCCAGAACCGTCAACCCAGATATTCCTATCTTTTCCGTTTTAACAATATTTAAACCAAAGGATACCTTTGAATTTATTGTAAAGGTTGTACAACAATACAACATCAAACCACACATTTTTATGGTTGGAGATACGACACCAGAGGTGCTTAAGAAAAATAACATTACTGTAACATTATTACCCATGGAGGAGTATCGAAGACAAGCAGAAAAAATAAAAAAAGAAACAGGACATGAAATCTACTATGAAGACCCTGATCTCTGCTGTAAATTATTAAAAGTCGTTCCTGTCCGTTATGCATATACTACTCTTGGATTACGAGCATGGTTTAGCGGACTACGAAACTCAGAGGGATACACGAGAAAGTATATCCCTGAAACAGAAAAAATAAGTGACCATGAAACAAAAATCAATCCCATTCTCACCTGGACTGAAGAGGAAATATGGAAATATATTAAGAACAATAAACTTCTTGCACATCCCTGGTATAGAAAAAAGTATGAAGACGGTCGAAGAATCAGATCGCTGGGCTGTAGTCCTTGTACAGTCCCAATTTTCGATCATGAAAGTGAACGAGATGGTCGATGGAGGAAAACCCTTAAAAAAGGAGGGGAATGTGGTATACATACACGATCATCAAGTGAGAGGACATGAGAATTGCTAAAGGTTGCTGGTCCTGGGTAGCACCCCCTGTTTTTGGAAGTGTGCTTTTTTTTATACTGGGTTGGTTTTCGTTATGGTTTCTTGTAGGGTTCATTCCTGTGACCTGTGTATTGATTTTTTTCCTTATATTCTTCCGTGATCCTGAACGGACGATCGGTGAAGGGATTGTCGCTCCCGCAGATGGAACCATCAGAGACATTAAAGAAGAGAATAATCAGTATCTTATCTCAACCTTCATGGAGGTTAACAATGTCCATGTTAATAGAATGCCAATCAAAGGACGGATTATACAAATGTCTCATTTCCCTGGGTATCATCTCCGTGCATGGAAAAAAGAATCAGATCTCAATGAGAGAGTAGTCATAAATATTGAGACAGAGATCGGAGATGTAAAAGTAGTGCAACTCGCAGGGCTCATAGCACGTCGTGTTTACCCGTATATCAAAGTAGGAGATACACTCAAAAAAGGGGATAGAATCGGTATTATCCGATTAGGTTCACGGGTGGATGTCTATTTACCAGTTAAAAAAATAAAAGAGATTCCTGTAAAACTTGGGGACCCAGTGAAAGCAGGGGAAGAAACAATCGCCTTCATCAATGAGAAATAAAAAAATTATAAGTTATCCTTATTTTGTTATTCTTTAGACTTTTTTACCTTTTTTCTTTTTGGTTTCGATTTCGGTTTTTTTTCCGGTTCTTCGATCATTGCGGGCTCATCTGATGATTCTTGAGATGGAGATTCTTCGGTTTTTGTGGGTTCTATTGATGATTTTTCATTCGTGGCTACTTCAGCTTTTGAGATATATTTTGCGTCAATCCGATCTGTTATGTATACATCCTTTCCAGCTCGGTATATCTGTACACCATCTGCTTTTGCTTTCTTTCCATCAATCCGTAATAGAAGTGGATCCTCAGTTCTGACTTTCCCTGCTTCAATTGCTTTCTCAATGCTGCCACTGAGATGCACATTTTTCCGATCAATCGGATTCAATCCCCCCTCAAGGATGATGTCGATTTCTTCTTCTGTCACAGGGTAGTAGAACTCGTCGATCTCCGCAGGTGGTAGATCATCAAGCCGTATATCAATGGTATGACCATAAGTCGCTCTGATCATACCACCATCAATCTGATAACGGCCCTTAGGATCCGTAAGTGCAATCGCCTCAATATGATGCTCTCGTAGCCATTGGAACCCTGACCTGCTGACACCCACTGCTTCTACAAATTCAGAGATATCGATCCAACCATGGCCATCCACCATAACACCAAGTTTTTCAGGGAAATGCCGAAGCACTCCAGCCATGATCCGACCAAGGGAATCAAGCTCACGATCACTCATTAGGAATTTTCCTTTTGTGTTGCACACTGGGCAGGTTTCCCCGCGATAATACCCGTGTTCGTCACATTTTCCTAGCATATTTTCTAAGTTCCGTAATAGTATAAGATGTATAAGTTTTTGTATTCGTTATTCTATTCCTTTATCGGTGATACAGTGGAACAAGAAGAGATGAAAAGACAAGCTGCAGAAAAAGCAGTGCAGTATATTGAAGACGGGATGGTCATCGGGCTGGGAACAGGGTCAACTGTTGAGTTTGCCATAAAAAAAATCGGAGAGATGGTAAAAGGAGGTCTGAAAATCGAAGGAATCCCCACTTCATTGAAAACCAAGAGGCTAGCCGCTGAACTAAAAATCCCATTGCTAGAGCTTGATGATCGTATTGAAATTGATGTTACCATTGATGGTGCTGATGAAGTTGATTCAAATCTGAATCTGATTAAAGGCGGTGGTGGTGCCTTAACAAGGGAAAAGATTATTGCGTACCATTCAAAAAAAGTCATTATTATTGTAGATGAGACAAAGATTGTGAAAGGCTTGGGATGCGACTCGTTTTTACCTGTTGAGGTCACAAAGTTTGGGTGGTCTGCAACCAAGAAAGCAATCGAGAGTCTTGGGTGTACCGGGGAGCTACGCAAAATCATGGATGAGGCGTTTATTACTGATAATCAGAACTATATTATTGATTGTGATTTTGGCAAGATTGCTGACCCGGAGGCATTGGAAAAAGAAATCAACAATATCCCGGGTGTCTTAGAAAATGGATTGTTCATCGGACTCGCTGACGAGGTTATTGTGGGAAGTAAACAAGGAATGATGACGTTGGAACGACAAGATATCGTACAATAATCTATATTTTGTTCTCAGGACGGTTCATACGGATGTTTTTCTCAAAGATGACCGCAAGTGATGCGTTCAAGTTAACAAAAAAGAAAATGACGGAGTACCAAACAGAGTTCTTAGAACGGATGAACGCAATCGAGGTAGATGCACATTGGTTCCGCCGTGTGTTCCATACGTTCGCAGCTTCGTTTTTATTCTACTATCTCCTACCAGATGAGAAATGGATTAATATTTTAAAAATAATACTACCAATCATCATTGTTTTATGCATAGTTATTGTCGAATATCGAAGGATACGAGGCTACTTTGATCATCAACGGTTCTTTTGTTTTCGTCAATATGAGAAGAAACGACCTGCAAGTTATCTGTATTTCGGTGCGGCTGTATTGCTTTTATTTTTGTTGTTTCCCCAGCAGATAGCGATCCCTTGTATACTCTGTGCGTCATTTAGTGATCCGATCATTGGTGAATCACGATATTATCTTGGAAAAAAAAGAGCATATGCTATTGGATTTATCATTTCCGTGTTTTTCTTCCTGGTGACATGGTTTCGAGCAGACTGGTGGGTCTTGATACTTGTTCCATTGCTTGGTGCAACTGGAGCGGTGATGGGTGAAGCAAAAAAATTCACACTTGTTGATGATGATTTTATGATTCAGATGCTTCCAGCTATTCTTCTGCTGTTGATGTGGCAAGGATGTGTAGTACTTGGAGTGAATATCCTACCTCCAAAGATGATTCTACCGTTATCATAAAGAATGTGAGAATAATGAACGATACAACCATTCCACGAAAGGAAATCATTCAGAAGCTGTTACTGCGATTAGAGTTATGGTTTGCTCCATTGCTTCTGCTCGTCCCCATTATTGTTTCTTTGATTTTTTTATGGGAGTGGTATGTAAAAGGATTTAAAATCGGATCTCTAAGCTATAACGGAGAATTGCTCCTCGGACTTCTTCTGTTAGTCGGGAATCTCGTGTTTGATATCCCCTTCCTGCGATCAATACGAATGTTGAAAAAAAAACAATAATCTGTATTAATTTATTTTGGTTTTTTTGGTTTTTGTGAGATGACGATACACAAAATACAGACACCCTATGATAAGGAGAATAACGATGACGATATCAAGTCCTTCTAGATAGTGACTTACTTCATTCCAGTGTTGACCTAAAAGGAATCCGAGATAGGTAAGGATAGCGTTCCAGAGTGTTGCACCAAGAATGGTATATATAAAAAATTTTTTAACATTCATTTTGCCAATACCAGCGATTAGAGATATGAGATGACGAACAACAGGGATAAGTCGGGCGAAAAATATAGTAAGTTCCCCTCGTTTGTTGAACCATTTCTCTGTTTTTTTGATATCTTCAGTATCAACGAGAACGTATTTTCCATATTTTTCAACAAGTGTATGTCCGCCGGTTTTTCCGATATAATAAAAAATGAGAGAACCTGTAATACTTCCAATGGTACTAGTAAGAATAACTAGGATAAAATTAAATTTTCCCTGTGCGACAAGAAACCCTGCAAACGGCATCACAAACTCAGATGGTACAGGAACAACCATACTTTCAAGCATCATCAGAAAAAAGATTCCACCATATCCTAACAGTTGTATTATTGAAAGAGCAAAACTCCCGATAGCTGCAAAAATATTTGTGAGAATCGACATAGGTTGCCAAGGAAAATCAATAAGTCCTATTTATACTTCGTTCTCCAATTGGTCTTATAAATTTTAGATATTTGATCAAAAGATATTATAAAAAATCTCCAAGAATACCACTGGTTTTACAGGTTGTCCGATAATTCATCTACTTTATATGGTTTAATGCCCTTCAGGATGTTATAAGTTTTATAGAGGTGGGATAGGTATGGTTTACCTTCATTCTTTTAAAAAACAATCTTGGTTATTACCTCCAAGTATTGAAGATTTAATCCCGGAGGATCACATTTGTTTCCTGGTTGAAAATCTTATTGAATCCTTGGATTTCAGTTCATTTGATAGTAGATATAATGGCCCAGGCCATCCTGCATATCATCCCCGTATCCTTTTGAAACTTCTTGTCATGGGTGTACTTGATAAGATTCGTTCCTCACGTAAGCTTTCACGAAATGCTCGTGAAAACATTGTCTACATGTATCTAGCTGAAAAACTCGCTCCTGATTTTAGAACTATAAGTGATTTTCGTAAGAACAATCCTGTTCTTATAAGAGAGATTTTTAAACATACTGTTACACTTGCAAAATGTGAAGGAATGATTGATCTTTCTCATCTTTCAACTGACGGTAGCAAGCAGAAGGCTAATGCAGCAAATGGGAGAGTCCTTACAAGGGATGAATTGGAATTTTTGTTGAGATTTGTTGACGCGGAACTTGAAAAATGGGCAAAGCAGGATGCTATTGAAGATGAAATGTTTAAAGATATGAGCGGCAGTGATCAACTCCCTGATAAAAGTAGAAAGAAGATGCAGAAAGCAGTCAAACATTACATTGAAAAAATGAAGAAAGAAGGTAATCTCTTTAAGAGCAAAATCCACGATAAACTTAATCAGGCATATCAAGAACTGAAAGAACACGAACTAAAGAAGGTGAATGTAACTGATCCTGAAAGTCGATTTATGACAAACAAAAAAGGAAGAATCGAAGCTTCATATAATGTTCAAATCACAGTGGATAAAAAAAATTTCATCCTCGCAAATGATGTTTGTAACGATGAAATTGATGTAGCGCAGCTACAACCTCAAGTTCTTCAGACAGAAGAAAACATTGGACCATTGCCTGAAAACATTTCATGGAGTTTTGACAATGGTTACTATGAAGGTGGCAATATAAAATTTTTAGATGAAAAAAAGATTGATGGATATATTCCTCATACTAAAAAGAAAGAAATCTCGCCCTACGACAAACAACACTTTACATATGATGCAATGAAGGACAAATACACTTGTCCAGCTGGCCAACCTATAACATTTCTCGGAGAACGCTACGATAAAACTAAAAAGAAAACAGCACGAATATACAAAGGGCAAGACTGCGAGAATTGCCCTTATCAGAAAGTATGTACAAGACAAAAAGATGGTATCAGATATATTAAATCGTTTCCTTATGAACAAGAGCGTAATTCAATGAATGAAAAAATGAATACAGAAAAAGGAAAAGAAATCTACAAATTAAGAGCCATAACCGTAGAACCAGCATTCGGAGATATCAAAGAAAATAAAGGCATACGAGGATTCCTTACAAGAGGAATAAAAACAGTAAAAACAGAATTCAACCTTGCATGTACAGCAAGTAACTTAACGAAAATATGGATATCGCTGCGAAAGAAAAACAACAAAAATAGAGATACTTTTGGATGTTTTGAACAATTCTCCAACCAGTTAGTTTAATCCTTGTTTTTATCTATCCATCATTTCTAATTGCTGGACAGCCTGTTTAACCAGTGGATGAATTGGAGTCTAACTTTTTTTGTTCACTTGGTGATATCACCGATCTTTGTTTGTCCTATATGATCTCCGTAGATGCTGTAATCAAACACATCCTTACCTTCCTGCTCAAGGATGTACCGTTTCACTGCATCCTGGGACACATGCCCTGCGCTACCACAGTAATATCCACGTGCCCACAGATGCGGGAACTGTTTCCATCGCTGCGGGTACCCAAGATATATCAACTCTGGGAACTGCTCAC
>CABMCU010000087.1 GCA_902384685.1 uncultured archaeon
ATTACAGCATCTACGGAGATCATATAGGACAAACAAAGATTGGTGATTTCACCAAGTGAACAAAAAAAGTTAGACTCCAATTCATCCACTGGTTAAAACCAGTGGTATTCTTGGAGATTTTTTATAACAATAAGGAGAAAATGAATTTAGCGAAAAAAAAATCTTTTCTGAAACCTTTTTTATAAGCATTCGTGAGGGAGATGAACCCCAAAGATGTTTTAAAAAAGGTGAAATGGGTTGTATTCTGCTTTTATATGTTATGACAATGATTGAAAATAAGGAGTAATGTTTGGGAGGAAAGGAGGGGTCTGGTTTATTTTAAAAAATTTTGGAGGGAGGAAAGGTGTTAAACGTTAAAGCTTTCTTATTCATAAAGTCCAGACCCCCATATAAATAAATGATGAACTAGTAGATAAACATTATCCTCCTTATTAATAAAAATGATTTGATAGAAGGTATTCTTATGAGAGATAGTGTGTTTATATGTAACATTCCTCGTATAAGTAATAACGATTGATGTTTAAATATTAGTATCCGTCATAGCATCGATTTACCCAGAATACAGCGAGAATTTTTGATGATTTTTTTTTATCGTTTTTGGTAAAATTCTATGAAACCCTATAAAAAAAGGAGAAATGAAATGGAAGAGCAACTGAGAGATAAAGACTAGACAAAGTCTTTCAGTTTCTTTCTATCAGGGTTAAGGATATGTTGTTTTCGAATAAACATCAACGTTTGCAAAATCGTTATCTTCTTGGTATCATGAGGGTACAGGTTAATCAATGTATCAGAAAACTTTTTCGCTTGTAGAATGTTCTCAGCGACAATTGTCATGATCCAGTCGTATTTACCATGAACATAAGCACTGCTTTCAATAGTAACCCCTAATTCCTTGGCAAGGTCATTCGTTTTTGATGAAATAATTATATCGACTACTTTTTCGTCCATTTTTTCCATGGTTCTATTTATCATCAATATGAAATGTTGCTGTCCAATTTTCTGTTCATCGAAAATCGCGGTATATCCCCAAATCACGCCTTTTGTTTCTAATTGTTTGATATGTCTCCATACTTTTTGTCTTGAGAAACCACAGTGTTTTGCGATTGTATCTATGTTTTCATTTGAGTTTTTCATGAGTTCAGATAGTACTTTTTTTTCATCCTGATCTATCTGATCTTTACTGCTTTTTGACATAATTCTATCTCCGAAATTGTTATTAGAAAATATATTTTTCTTTATTAACTTATCTTTCTTAATAATTTTTTAGAATGAGAAACGGGGAGTCATGGTTCGGGAGGAAAGGATACATAAAATGAGGGCAGAACAATCTAGGGGAAGAAAGTCCTACCTTATGTATGATTGACTCCCCAAAGAATAATTATCTGTTTATTATATAAAAACATTTGGTGGATGCTACGGATATGTTTTTAAAGAGAAAAGTATTCATTGTCTTGCTAATCATTGATTCAAAAAAAAATATTTTTTGAACACAGAGGAAAAGGAGGATCGAACACTTGTCGAAAAGTAGCGCAGAAACAATGAAAAGGGAAGAGATGAAAGTTTTAGACGTTTTAGAGCAACATGCAAAGAACAGCATTAGTGAGCTTAGTAAGAGGTGTGGTTTATCTTCTCAGAAAGTCGCAAGGATTATTAAAAATCTGGAAAAGAAGAAATTAATTTGGGGGTATTCTGCTATAGCGGATGGAACATTAAGAGATTTTAAGCATTACGTCTTGCTGGTAAAGAGAAACACAGTTCCCTTTGATATATCGTTCAAAAAAGAACTTGTTTTTGATAAACTCGATGATTACCTCCCAGATTTAGTGAAAATTGAGAATATCTATTTAACTCATGGGAGTTTCGGTGGAGTTGTCACCTTTTACGCTGTTGATCTTCTTAGTGCAAAAAAATTAATCCAAGAAATATCAAAAAAAATCGGTAACTATTTTGAAGTGTATCTTCTCCTTGAGACTCTTTTCCCGATGCGAAAGTTCGGATTAAAGAATCCTCAATTGAACAAATTAGTTGAATACTTGTAATACTGATTAAAGGGAGAAATAATATTTACCTCACGTCACATGAGTTAAAACCGTGTTAATACTTCTCTGATGTTATTCTATCAACGATAAATACAAAACTTGAGGTTAAGTTTTTAGATGTATAGGTTTTTAAAGAAGCGGTTGCTATGAAATCTAAATAGCAGAGGTAAACACTATGCGGAAAAAACTCATAATTGTTCTGGCGTTCTTATTGCTTATTGCAGGATTGTTAAGTGGATGCACACAAAACTCTAACACAGAGTTGGATCACAGCGAAGATATAAACCATATTATGGGTTCTTGGGTTAATGTCACCTTTTCGGTTAATGTTTCAGGAGTCAACCAGTCTTTTATGAGGATCTATAATTTCACTGGCAATCTCTTCAACTATAGTTATTTCGCTAACATTGGATCTGACCGTTATTATTCGTTTGCTGATGGGACGTATGAACTAAAAAATGGAAACCTTATAGTAGCTAATGCAACTGTAGTTCCTGCTAAAAAAGCTACTTTTAAATATTCTTTCGCTAATAATTACCAGATTCTTACTCTTACAAGTGAATCTGGGGAATCATTAGTTTATAACAAATTTCACAACCCCTCATAACAATGTGAAATTGTAGAATGCGAGAGGAAAAAATGATGAAAAATATAGATTCCTACCATTGTCTTGGTGACGATTCGTATAACACATAATGTTAATTTACATGTAAAGTTTTTTTTAGGTCAAAATATGATATTAAGCTAAAGGATTCTGATGAATCCGTAACGGTGAGGTTATAAAATTTTGGAGGAAAGGGAAATGCGGAGTAGTCGCATGAGAGTCATTACCTTTCCTCTGTTTCCCATTCGTGATAAGGAGTTAGGAAAGGAATATCTTAAACGAAATATATGAAGAATCACCGCCTTTCCTTACGTTCTCCAAAAAGAGAAAAAGTATTATCTCTATTAATATTTTTCTATATTTTTTGTAACATTTGTAACAGAAATAATCAAAATTTCTATTTATTTTTAAGTTATCTGTCAAAACACTGAGTTATTATTATGAGAGAATTCGATCGTATATGACTTGTTTTTCTCATTTACAATTATTACATACATCGCTTCGCGTCAGATTTTATGCCCAATAGATGAGATAGATATAAAGAAAAAAAAGGAGATTCTTAATATCCTATTAACTGTCTTAGTATTGGAAACGCGTGTGGGTATTGCTCAAATATTTGTTTCCAGAACGACAGAGTCGGTATATTGTACGAGTATGGAACACTGGTTATAAGAGTCGCCCAATCAGTTTGAAAGTCTTGCATATCCTTTGCTTTTGCTTTAATTGTGAAATTTCCTTTTGTTGTCCAAATATGTGATTCAGTTGTTCCTGTTCCAGAAGTAAACGGTCCTATCCAACCAGTGTTATTTTTATCTCCCCAATCAATCCAATACCATACTTGATCGCCTTCTGGATCAGTTGTCGTAACTTCATAATTATACTTTTTATTTAGTTTTACTGAATTTGGACCAGTTAATGTTGGTATACTAGGTTGATTATTCAGTATTATTTCGTTATTTATGATAGTTACGTTGATATCAATGATTCCATTTCCTTTCCAAACAACCGAAATGTTCAGGTTCATTTCATGAACATCTCTTTTTCCACATGCTTCTATGGGTTTGCGATAGGTTTTTTCATCGGTAGAGCCGCCTACTATTACTCGATTTCCACCGTCAAAAAAGGCTGATGGATATGCATATAGATTGTAGGTGTTTACCAGATAGTTTAAGGCGACAGAATTAATAACATTATGTTGAGGGTCTTTCGTAACTAAGGCTGCAAAATAAAATGGATAATCATTAGATTTAGAAATATTGTTCAGCGCTTCAGCCATAGCTGGGCAATATGGACAATATTGTGCTGTTGCTTCTTCAATAAAGACAGTGTGTGTAAAATTTCCTTTTACAGAATTTGATCCAGGGTGTCCTGGTGTTGCACCGGCTGCAGCATCGATATAATGGGCAACAAATTCATTTTTTTTGGGCGGGTTAGCATATGATGTATTGACAAAAGGACTAAAAACAGCAGCAACTACCATGATATTATTTTCAGTTACATTACTAAATCCTGCTTCTTGCGCATTCCAGGTAACTTGTTTTGAATATGTTCCAAGATATTCTAGTGATAATTGTTCGTTCATTGCAAAATCTAAAAAACCATAATGATAAGGATTACCAGCATAATTATTCCATCTTGATATTGGCTCAACAACATAGACACGTAGGCGACCAGTGTACGGTGCACTTGTGATTTTTCCGGTTTGAAACCCATCTCCGCTTTCGATTATTGTTTCGTTTTGTTGTCTGTCTGTTGCTACTATTGAAGGTAGAATACTAACACCAATAGTACTACATATAAAAATTCCAATCATCCATATTGAAATAACTTTCTTCATATTATTATCCCCATGATTTATTATAGTTACTCTGTATTTATAGTTATTGTTGAAAAGTCTTCTTATATTTTTTTCTAAATTTTTAAGCTAGAAAAAAAAATTTTTGAGGATACCACAAGACAGATTTAGAGTAGAAACATTTAAATCAATCCATTAGATTTCCATCTTCGCACTAGTGAGGTGGTATTAAATGAAAATATGGAACTCGAATGAGTTAATTGGAAAAGAAGTTTTTGACGCAACCGGTAACGCAATCGGATGGGTCGATAAAACATGGAACAGCTGGAACCAAGACTATCCCGGGTATTTCTTTGGGATAAAAACGA
Source organism: uncultured archaeon (assembly GCA_902384685.1). GTDB lineage: Archaea > Thermoplasmatota > E2 > DHVEG-1 > DHVEG-1 > SM1-50. The sequence goes on from CABMCU010000087.1 coordinate 4,807, forward strand.
ATGACTACGCGAGGAACACGTATTTTAGAGGCGCAAATAAATTGTTCCCAGTCTATAACGACTATATACGGACTGTTGGTACAACCGTAACCTTAACTAAGACTATGGATGACCTCTGCAAATACTGGAATAAAACGATTCCTTGTGGCCCAATCACATGCCCTGTTGAAGAATTAATTGAGATGCCGGTGTACGACAAGTATCATTCACGAGTTGGAACATTCACGACATGGGTAGAATGTAACGGACAGATTAACAACCTCGGTGTGTTGCTTGACCCTTACATCTGCGAGACATGGAAACTTCCATACAATACAACATTTCCAGTAGAGCCAAACCATATCAACAATGCAAAAAACACTATATGCTTAGACCAAGCATTACATGAGTTAAAAGAATACTGGCAGAAAACTCGGAAATGGTAAATTAAAACCCTCTTCTTTTTTTCTTTTTTTTATATTTCCTAACGGGGAATATCAGCTACATTATCGTACAGGTTACTAAGACATCTTTTCTCTCGTATAAATCATATTATGATTGATGAGTCTGCTTGCATTGATTCTCCTCAACGGAATATATCAGTTTATCCGTTAAAATTGTAATTCTGTCGCTTTAGCTATTGCTCATCTCGGAGAGTTTATATAGAAAAAATTTATTGTTATATTCGGATGAGAACTCATGGACGCAATTGATGCGATTTTTACAAGGAGAAGTATCCGAAAATACGAAAAGAAAACAATTTCTGATGAGCTTCTGCAGAGTCTTTTACGTGCTGCATGTAGCGCTCCATCTGCAGGGAATCAGCAGCCCTGGCATTTTGTTGTCCTTGATGATCGAAAGATCCTTAATGTTATCCACACGTTTCATCCGAGTGCTATGATGTTAAAAGAAGCAAATAAAGCAATTCTTGTGTGTGGAGATTTGAATTTGGAAAAAATTAAAGGTTACTGGATGATCGATTGTGCAGCTGCAACAGAAAATATCCTGCTTGCAGCTCATAGTTTTGGGCTTGGCGCCTGTTGGCTTGGTTTGTATCCGCGGGAGGGTCGTGTCGCAGGAATGCGAAAGCTCTTACAGCTCCCAACTCACATTATCCCGTTTGCATTAATCTCTCTTGGGTACCCTGCGGAGCTAAAAGCAAGAGAAGATCGTTACAATACGTCTCGAATTCATCTGAACAAGTGGTAGAAGAATAAATTAATTTCCTACGATTTGAATAAAGATCATTTTTTATTTTTTTTAAAACATTTTTTTTCGTCCAGCGGCATCTCTGCTATAGACACCAAAGTCCTCAACTTTTTTTAATGTGTTTCCGTTGAAGATCGGACCATCGAGGCACACGCGTAAACCTTTTCCCATGCAGCATTGTCCGCAAATCCCAATAGAGCATTTCATGTATCGTTCAAGGGATGCTTGGAAAGGAGTGGTTCTAGAGAAGGAAAGAAGGGTCTTCATCATCGGTTCCGGTCCGCAGGTGAACACAGCATCGATTTTCTCTTTTTTCAGGATTTCTTTTGCAAGATTTGAGGCAAATCCTTTATATCCCTTAGATCCATCATCGGTGGAAATTAAGACTGTTGCACCAGAACGTTGTAAGCGATTTTCAAAGAAGAGTTCGTTTTTTGTTTTAACACCGATGATCACCGTTGATTTAAATTTTCTTTTTCGCGCTTGTTCCACTGCTGGCGTAAGCGTCGCAACTCCGGTTCCACCACCGACGAAAAGAAGATGGTTACCTGTGAGTGTAAATCCATTTCCGTAGGGTCCGCGTATGCCGATTTTGCTACCGGGTTTCATATGATACAGAGCATTTGTCGCGTCACCGATTTTTCGGAAGGTGATTGCTTTTATATCCTTGGTTATCCCCGAAACACTCATAGGGATCTCGTCAACACCCGGGATCCATATCATGAAAAACTGACCAGGAATAACAGCATTGGGGTATCGAAAGGTGATGGTTTTGATATCTTTTGTTTCTAGAGTAGAAGTAAGGAGAGTGGTGATAGTCGGAATGTTCATTGGTGCGCGGCTCCTATAAATTCAGCAATTTTTTTATACCCGTGTTTGTCCATCCAGAGATTGATTTCTTTAC
>CABMCU010000088.1 GCA_902384685.1 uncultured archaeon
CCAATGGACTGTTGTGCTCCATGACTGACCATAGACAAGACGCTGTGAACGAAATAAAGCGTATCCTCAAGCCAGGAGGACAGGCGTACCTCAGCCTGGGTTTCCCTCCTCCTCTTGGTTTTGTGAACCGAGCAGAGTTGGAGAAAATACTTGAAGGATTTAGAGTCAAACGTAGAGGTGGTTCCTTTCAAAAATGGGCTATAGTGTCCTTAAAACAGCGTGTTGTTTAAAATTAACATTTTTACTGGCAAATTCGTGCTCCCTTCCCAACGGGAGCATATTTTCACTTTTTTTCCAGGAAAAAAAGCAAAGAGGTTGAAAAAGTGAGGGGAGCACGAGTTTACTTGTAAATCGTACTACACTGGTTGATTTGTGTTCACTTCTTGATTGTCCCAAATCTCGCAGGAAGGCATACAAAGAAATATGGAAGAATTTGGGGAAAAAACCTTAAGTAAGCTCTCAGCTCATGGTTCTTATAAAGTTCCAAAGGAAGGAAGATGAGTACGGAGACAAGACGATTAGAAACATTTCAAGAAGAAAAACAAAAGCAACGGACTGATAAAATGGGAGTAGGTAATTTTAATTTTGAGGAGGTGAAAAATGAACCTTTATCCCTTAACACAACGACTTATGATAGGTGGAATCATCTTAATAGCTTTAGGCCTATTCGTATTTGCTTTGAAGGATCTTGCAATAGTGTTAGCTATATCCGTGGTCGGAATTATATTGCTCCTTGTAGGATTAATTTGGAGGCCTAAAAAGAAGAATTAACATAACTAAAGGGATTCTGAATTGCTTAAGCGTAAAATATTGATGGACTCGGAGGTGAATTCAACATGATACTCGAAGATCTGCTTATATTCGGTTCGGTCATGATTGTGGCATGGTTCCTTTTCATCTACAATTGGCCACGCATGCTTCTCTATGTGTACAAGAGAGCGATCCTCGTTAAAGGGTTCGGCGAAGACCCCATCCCGATCAATACGCTCTATTTGGAGCCACAAAAACTATTTGCAGAGCCCATTACTTCGCAATCCGCCTCAAGCTCGAATTTGGCGACTGTTGGTGCGAACCACGACACGCTCCTTTCGGGCGGCTGGCTAGACCTTAGGAAAGGACCCCAAGTCCTGCACGTTCCAGACATGAAAGGCCGCTACTACAGTGTGCAGTTCACTAACCCATCGAACAATACGGTTTTTGCCTACGTCGGCAAACGGGCCACCGGAACCGAAGCCGGCGACTACCTCATCACGGGACCGAACTGGAAAGGACAGGTGCCGAGCGCCATGAAACAAATATCCTCACCGAAAAACTCGGTGCTGGTCCTCGGTCGGGTGCTCGTGGAGAACAATAGCGACCTGTCGACTGCTCATCATCTCGCAGAACAGATACGGCTCACACCGCTAAACCAGAAGGGATCGATATGAACAGCAAAACATTTTCTATTCTTACTGCACTCATCGCCGTGGTATGCGGCTATTTCATCATCAATTCGTTCTTCTTGAATCCCACTTCAAGAAATGTGCGTAATGACGTATTGCAGGGCTTCCTCATCGGTTTTGGACTGGCGTTTGTCACTGCCCAAATTTATGCGAGGATTAAGATCACGAAGATCAACGGCTGGACAACAATGTTCGGATGCGGCGAACCCGACAATGGCTTTCTGTTCAGAGCTGCGTGCGCCCAAGTATTTCTTGGCCCGATCAACGTACCGAAGGAGGCGATGTACTGGAAGAGGGACGTAGATGGCGCGGGTCATCTGCTGTCTGGTAAACACGACTATGTCATGCATTTCCCAGCTGGACAACTCCCGCCGAACAATGCGTTCTGGTCGCTGACTATGGGTGATTCAAGAAATCATTTCGTACCGAATTCGTTAAATCGATACAATGTCAGCGACCGATCCGGCCTCGTTCCGAATGCCGACGGTTCCGTCGACATTTACATCCAGAACGCCGCCCCGACGGGTCATGAATCCAACTGGCTGCCAGCGTCGACAGGCAAGTTCATACTCTGGCTGCGAGTGTATATGCCCGGTCAAACCATCCTGAACGGCGAGTACAAAGTGCCCCCCGTCGTGAAAGTGAGTTGATGCGTAATAAATGATCAGTTACTGGCAAATTCATGTTCCCTTCCCGACGAGAGCATCTTTTCATTAGCGTAAATTAGGTATTTTGTATTCTTTCTGAAAACACACTACATTCCAGTCATAGGAATGTTCTTAAAGCTAGGAGGAAATCTCCCATCGTGTAGTGGTGATGAATAGTAAGACACTTGTGGCATACTTTACGAAGGGTGGGGCTTCTGAGGAATACGCTAAGGTTATCGCAGAGACGCTCACAGCAAACGGACTAGCAGTCGAGATTCGAAATCTTGCACATGATGTCCCGGACGTCACAGCCTTTGACACCGTCGTTCTCGGGACTGGTGTCAGAATGGGCATGGTGTACCGGCGCTGGAGGAAAGTCATGAAGCAGAAAGCAATTCGAGACAAACATCTGTTCTTTTTCCTATCAAGTGGGACCGCTATAGAGAATCCGAGCACAGCGGTCGAAAAATTCTTACGACCATTGGTGGACAAGTATGACCTCAAGTCCGCATCGTTGATTTCCTTTCCAGGGAAAACCCCAGAAAAGTGGGCTAAGCTCGATGGTGAAAAAGAAACCATGAAGCTTGAGAAGGCTAAGGAATGGGCTCAGAAGATTGCCAGTCAGGTTCAAGACAAACGCGCCTAAGGCATATTTACATTTGTATTATATTTTATTGAGATCCAGGTTATAAGTGCCTCTGCGGGGCATTCTTGTCAGGAGTTCAAATCTCTTCCCCTGCATAATTTTCCTACAGATTTAAGCAATATTAGAAGAAATCGAATTAGTGTATGAAGCAATTGAAAATAGATATTCAATAAATTCATAAGAAGAAACATACACATGAGAATAATTAAAAAGAACGAAAGAATGTCTAAATGAATGATTTAATGAGTAATGATACGACAATACTAAATATCTCTGGAAAAAGAGGAATAGTAAGAGAATTTGCTGTTATCATTATCGGTATGATATTTTTATTTGGTTCCGCGGGAACTCTGTATTGGGTTAGAGGATGGATCTATATTTGTTTCGCGTTTTTATATCAAATTATTTACATATCAATATTATTAATTATAAATCCACAATTATTAAATGAAAGAGGAAATTTTAATTGGAAGGAAACAAAGCCGTATGACAAATATTTCGCAATCTTCTACGCGCTATTCGGATTTTCTATGATAATAGTCGCTGGACTTGATGCCGTTCGTTTTCAATGGTCGAGTATTCCATTTATCACCATATATCCAAGTATCATAGTATTAATTCTTTTTTGTTTTATCGCATTATGGGCGTATGTGAGTAATTCTCATTTTATTCTAACATCTAGAAATGATAAATTATCTACTCAGCGAGTATGTACAATCGGTCCTTATAGATATATACGGCATCCCGCGTACTTATCTGCGATTATTACATCTCTTTGTTATCCCTTTATCCTTGGTTCATTGTATAGTTTAATACCAGTTTTCCTCAATATTGTCCTCATTATTATACGAACTTATTATGAAGATAAGACATTGAAAATAGAACTGACTGGTTACGATGAATATTCAAGAAAGACGAAATATAGATTATTTCCATACATATGGTAATATTGCGAGAAAGTATGAACTCGAATCTATAATGATTTTTACTGACAAATTCGTGTTCCCTTCCCCGGCGGGGTTCAAATTCCTTCCGCTGCGCTTAATAAAATAACCTTAGAAACAGAAGCATTGACACGATTTTTACGAATGTTTTTATGCTAATTTTTTACATGTTTGGCTCTTCGGATAGAATATCCAGCAATAATTAATAACAAGCCAATAACAAAAGACAATAAAGCTCCAATTATAATTGCTGTATTCGTTGGGTATCCAAAACCAAAAAACATGTTCAATAGTACATATATTCCAATAATGAAAAATGGTATCCCCATGATAAAACAACCTAATGATAAATGTTCTCCGATAATCTTTCCACCTTGCACGCCGGATTCGCTTAAATATTTATCTGACTCTATGATTGTATTATTTTCTTCTGATGTCGTTTTATTCATTTTATTGACCTTTCTTAAACAATGATTTCAAAACAACTAATTACTCATTAATCTACTCTTTTTATATCAACAAGAATAGCTATTATTTTCTATGACTAAACCGGTGTTCAAATCCCTTACCCTGCACTTTTCATGTATTAACAGCAAAAAACTACACTTATTATACCAAAAAGTAAAGTTCTGTGAAAAAGATGATGCAAACCGTAGTAAATTTTTTTTACTACAGTCCTATACCTTGCATACCCTTATTTATGCGAAAAATCTGATTTTTATAGGTACGTATTTGAATATATATTTATTTCCTTCCAAGTCGATTTCCTAACCGAGATCCGCTGAGAGCATCCGACGGACTTCCTCGGCGCATCCTCTGATATCTTCTCCTTGTGCTCGTCTTACTTGCGGTTCAAGAACGGGACCTGGTCGGTCACAAACAGGACAATGTTCAAGTAGTTTTACCTCGTCACCTGTGACAATGAAACTAGGATGACTTGTTGATATGCCATCCAGGAATCCAAATCGGCCCCATTCGCCGTAAGCCACAGGCTTGTACTCTGCATCAAGGACCAGTGGTTTATAATGAGCATACGGAGCGTGAAGGTAATGTCCCTCTGGACAGTGAATCATCCATCCGTTCCCTTCAACCATGCTATACACATCCAAAACAAATTTACCTGGTATTCCAAGGACGTTCTTGATTTCATGTCGGTATTCCTCATGAGTCATATTTTTTATCCCTTTCCATCCTCCACCATTTGCGACTCCACCGCGGTCTCCAAAATCAAAACTTTTTCCGTCTCGTTTGAGTTTCTCCATCACAGAATACAGAATATACGGTGCTCCCAAGAGTGTTATTGTATCCTTTGCCTGATCACGTTTTTCCAACCATGCGATAATATTATCAATCATTTTTTTACTCTGTCTATATGACAAATAGCGGATGATTTTACTTTTTACTCCTTTTCTATTTCCCATGGTTATCTGAACAAGCTCAGTGGTGACTTCACGGTCTATCGCAGAAGTAACATCTTTCACTACATCACAGTACACCTCAAGAGCTTTCCCTGCGAAAATGAAATTTTTCTTTGGGTTCGGCATCAGTAGATACCCATAAGAATCATATTTCCACAACGGGTATGCCATGGTAACAACAGTTTTTGCAAGAGCGTATTCAGCGTTGAGAAAAGTTTGTTTATTTCGAGGAATGAAGGTGTATCTTCCTCCGGTACCGCTGCTATATGATACAATGATTCCAACTTCATAAAAAGCTTTGATGATATCATCATAGGTTGGGTTTTGCTGTCTGACGGTAATATTTGGTACTTCTCCTGTGTAGATATTTGCAAGCCACAGCGCAAAATCTTTACCCGCTGGATAGTCTTTAAAGAATTTATCAGGGATTAGAGGTATTTTTGTGAGATCCTGGTTTGTTTTAATATCATCTGGTGTGATCGCCTGTTCTTTACAGAATTTATGATAGAATTTGTTATTGTTGTAATGATGAATGAATGCCTGTTTGATACAAGAGAATTGTAGTTTTTCTGCTTCAAGAAGAGGAATTCTAAAAATATCTTTTGGCTTAACGAGGGCATCATAGAGGGGTGTGTTTGGTTGTGGTAAATAATTTTTTAGTTGGTTATCGAGAGTATCGATATATGTATTAAAATCAATCATAGTCTATTCACCTTGAAAGAACCATTATCCCGAGATTGTTTATTTAAACATATGGTTGTCATTTCGCTTATTATATTAAAAGGCATTATAATATGATAGCCAATCATTATACAATGTGATGAAACACAAAAATTAATTCATTTTAAATGCTTTCAATTTACCTATTCGCTTGTTTTGATTTCTCGTGCAGGTATTCCTGCATACGTTTTACCTTTTTGGAGAATTTGGTCTTTCAGAACAAGACTTTTTGCACCTAATACAACGTTATCCTCAATGACTGCTCCGGGCATGATAAAACAATCGCCACCGATAAGACAGTTGCTCCCTATTTTTATTTTTTTAATAATGAGGCGACCTTCTCCTACGTGGCCGGTTACAATTGAACGACCTCCAATTGTCGTATTATCACCGATCTCTGTAACGTATGGATCAAATATCCATTCTTCTGCAGCAAGAACAACATTTTTTCCTATTTTGCACCCGATCATTTTGAGAAATAATACTTTTAGTGGAGACATATTGAAAAAACCTATCAACTTATATGTTGGAAAATATAATGCGTTATTTAATACTAATTTAAATCCCGTTTTATCTTTGATCGTTGTTCCATATTCACCCTCCTTATATCTCACATGGAATAATCGAATAAAAAGTGCTGATGAAATCATCATTGAAAATACAAGAATAAGATACGTAATCGCTAGAGCAATGCAAAATATAAAAATATGCGTAAAATAACTGAAATTAAGAAATTTTATTACATGGTATAAAAATACAATTGGTATGAAAAATGCACAACTATAACAGAGCACAGTTATAACGATTAGTAGAAAAAGTCGACTTATACTTGTTAACGAAAAATCAATTTTTTTCTCTGACCTATCGTTTATCATAATGGAATATAGTTTTTGCATTATATGTAATTATACCTCCATAGAACAAATAATACTAATTACATTTAAAAATCAATAGAAAAAATATCTCCTTTCGGTATTACTCTTTTAGGTCTTGAAACATGTGAATAATCTTCTAGTACCAACACTGAATCACGGTCTTCTATAATATCCCCAGCAAATTCTTTTCCATTAAATAATTTAATGATTGTCATCTACCTCGAACTCTCCTCTTCCGCATATTTTATTAACAATTAAATCCTTAAAAACATATCTTTAGAAAACGAATGTTTTTATAAGAATCAATGAAAAAACGAAGAAGGGTATATTTTTTATACCTCTTTAAAAAAGATTAGGAATAGTTTGAAATCTTTTGATGCTGTTGCTGTATCCGCAGTTACTGTGACCATGACAGCACCAAATCCTACCATGAACCTTTGTATCGTCATTGAAACGCCAGGTGGAAGAGCTGCTATCCCAGTTATTGTTTTATTACCCCCAAGGATATTACCTTCTACTGTCATTCTCCAATTAAAGGTATCAATCGATGCATCACCAATATTTTTGATGACTGCGGTTACACCAAATCCACCAGATATTGAATCGATCACTACTATTGGTGTTGGTGCTGCTACAAATGGTGCATAGTAGATGTCATAGTTTCCATTTCTGGTATCAGTAAAAGCAATGCCACCTCTGCAGATATCAACCGCTCCTTTCTCAGCTACGACCGTTTTGTCTACATCATTCTTCTGTTCAGCTGCTCCCCATGTTACTCCACCATCTTCAGATACTTTCAGATATAGATTTCCACCTATCACGTACGCACAGTAGACGTTGTCTCCTTGCACGTATATCGCAGGAGCACTCGCATTGCTTTCAACAGTAGATACCTGCCAGTTAAACCCAGGGTCATAGACAGTTGAAGTGGTACTGGATTTACAGATGACATTTCCCTCTTCCACATACACGACACAGACCTTGTTTCCACTCCCTGAGACATCAGGATCTGTCCCGAAGCCAAGATACTCCCCCGGCATTTGTTCAGGATCTCCATATTTATCCATACCGCCTTTCTGCTCTCCGCTGGTAATAAGTTCTTCATCCATGACGTTTGTTTTAATTGATATTTTTGTTCCAGAGTCGAGGCGGGTTTCAAAGACACTAAATAGTTGGTTAGAATTTGAATCCATTTCTAACTGCGCAGCTGGAGCCGATTGGAACAATGATTGTCCATCGTAGTAGTAACCACCTAATCCTGGTGGATAAGTAAAATCAGGATATGTACACCATAAAAGTCCGAGGTACTGTGTTGATTCTTCTCCATAGTCTTCAGTGACGAGTGATAAAAAGAAGTTTTTTGTACACGTACATGCAGTATAAAAGAAACCCATTCCGCCAGCTGGCGATATTCCATACCAAATTCCCTCTGTCGCATTGGCGATATCTCCATCGATAAAACCCATTTCTTGGTTATACGCCTCTGCATCGGGATCGATCATTGATAGATAGAGCAAATCATTTTGGGCGTTGTATACAATATCTGGATATTGGAGTATCCCAGAAGCGGCTGAATCTATGATGTCTTTTGAATCAACTAAAAATTGCATTGTCCATGTTTGTCCATGATCCGCAGAATACACAACAGGTACTTTCTTGCTCATTAAATTGATTTCTTGCTCATACACGACAATGGTTTGATCGAGACGATTTGTTGTCATTCGTGGATGATAATCATTTCCTATGTTGTTGGATATTAACACGTTACCAACGAGACATGGTTGTCCAATAACATCTTGTTGTATCGCTTGAATATGTTGTTGCACAACTCGCGGTAATTGTGGATTGGTACTAGAGACATTCATATTAAGTGTAGTACTTGCACCGAGGAATACAAGAATTATTCCAACAACCAAACATTTCCTAATCATCGGATATGTTTCCATGACTTTCCCCCTTTTATACAATTATATAGTAATGTTCTCCTATAAAATTATATCCTTAGACACAAATGTTTTGAGTTAATGATTATCCAATCTACGTGAAAATAATAAAAAAATTTTACTTTACTCCAGATTTAGGTAACCCTATCCATCGTGGTGTTATTTCCATATACTCTTGGTATTCCTTCCCATATCTTTTAAGACAATACTGCTCTTCTGCTGGTACAGCAGTCAGTAGAGGCATTGCGAATATAATTACAATGAGTAGAAAGAGCCACGATAAACTCATTATTGATATACTAATAATCATCAAAAATAAGCCTAAATAAATAGGGTGTCTTGAGTACCGATATGGTCCAGTTGTAAAAGGTCTATCAGATTTCGCTTTTCTAAGAGTATACAGAGCTGTTAATTGAAGAATAAACCCAAACAAAAATAATGATAATCCTATGTAAAACCATATTGTATTCCATTGTAATGGAAGAAAAATTGAGTATATAATACCAATAATAAGTGAAGCATTAGATATTATATTAAGTATATTTTTAAACTTACTCGAAACAGAAATTATAGGTCGTCCAGATATATTTTTTTCTTTAAATATAGACCTTCCTAAAATGTTTAATACTATCGGCCAAATTATAAAAATCCATGCGTTCCATATACCAATTTCAAATTCAGGAATCCACGACATTTTCTCCCCTAACCCTACTACGAGTTTTATAACAATTTCTTCTTTAAAAACATTTAGCCGACCTTAAAAAAAAGGATACGGGACCCTCGAAGGGTCTTAATCGACCTCGTCTATTTCCCGTACCGACTTTATACATCTACGGTCCCTATTTTCAAATCTTTAGATAATTACTATAGTTTTTGTGCGAACAACTCCCAATGTTCAAATCCCTTCCCCTGCACGGTAAAAAGTGATGTTTTAAAAACATATTTTATACAAGAACAGTGCTATATATTTTTTCTTTTCTCCTAAAACGCATTTGATTTCCATCAGGGATTTACTTTTATGATGAATAAAAAGATGTTACCAGTTCCTTGGATCATCTTTGATGGACCGTTAGGAATCCACGCTTCAACCTTGATATAGGTTGATCCTAATCCAAAGATTAAACCTGATTTTATGGTTACACTTGAATTTGCTGGAATCGTGAGATTCAATCCCGAGGTTTGTTCGCCGATGAAAACTCCGCTACGTACGGTGATAATCCAGTTCACATTAGACAATGCGAGATCTCCAGTATTTTTAATCTCTGCACTCACTTTGAAAAAACCACCTTTCATATTTTGCAGTTCAATGTCTGGTCCCGCAATCTGAACCGCTAAAGGATTCGACCAAGGACCATCGATCGTATTTTTTGCTTTCAGTTTAACGTTGTAGATTCCACCATAGATCCATGCATGACTTGCTTCAATAGTAGTACCTGAAGGATAGGGACCAAGCCAACCGCTGTTTGTACCATCACCCCAGCTGAAAAGATAGTAGATATTATCTCCATTCGGATCTGTCGTATTTCCTGAATAGGTATATTCAACATTTGCTATTCCATTCGTCGGTCCAGATGGTGGATTTGGTTTTTTCGGTGTATTAATGGTTTGGAGTGTTGTGGCAATTGTCTCATCGACATAATATGCCCAGAAGGGTTTACCTGATGGCGGGCTAGAATACCCTTGATGTGGTTCATCATCAAAAACAGCGAGAATAACCTGTATATTCTCCGAAGAAATCTCAGGGTACCCATGTGCTGTTCCATCCCAAATCGTGCTATTCGTATAAGTTTCACCAGCAGAGATGTTTATTGTTTGATTGAAAGCAAAATCTAAAAAAGCATGATTGTACCAATTTCCGTTGTAATCCTTCCATTGTGTCGATTGAAATTCAATAATATATACTCGTAGGTATCCAGGGTAGGAAGCTGGATCATTGTTGACGATGTCTAAATCCACTTGTATTTTTGCGGAACCAAGCCAGGTAGCATTTAAATTCGCTACAAGATCAGGGACTTCTCGTAATGCACAATAATTGAGATTGTTTTGAAAAGCTGATATGTTTGTGTTAGGATAGACAAATTGCCCACCATCGAAATAGGATGTTGGGTATATAGAATGATTATATTGATTCATTCTTGCATGAGCAACTGTATTTTTATCGACAACCATTTCCGTGTATTCAAAATTATAGTTCCCATCCTCATAGATACTATGCCATGCGGTATTCGATGCTGGACAATCTGGACACCAGGTGGCAGTGTTGACCTCAACAAAAACAGTATGAGTATAATCAGTTTTCCCCGCTTTGTCCTGTATTATTATTTTTGAATCATTACTGGGTAATGCATCAGCTCCAAATTCAAAACATAATAGAATTCCAATTATACAAATTCCTACGAATTTTCTTTTCATATTTGTTGCTTCCTTTCTTAAAAAATGGGTTATATTGAATTAAATATCCCCTCACCATTATTAATATCTTTTCAACAGATTTATTCGCGACAAATTTAACAGGATCATAATACTGATTTCATTTCAACGTTACAATAAACATAAGGTTTCTTCCTTAAAAACATATCCTTAGAAAACGAATGTTTTTGTGCGAATACGTAACAGAAATAAAAAGAAAAAAAGAGAGAGTTTTACAGCATTCTCTCGTTCAGAACTGCATCGAACGAGTAAAATTGCATGTTCCCTTCAGAATCTAAATCAGCTTCCCGATTCAAAACCCATTGTTGTGTCGTTTTGATAAAAAATCTCCAAGAATACCACTGGTTTTAACCAGTGGATGAATTGGAGTCTAACTTTTTTTGTTCACTTGGTGAAATCACCGATCTTTGTTTGTCCTATATGATCTCCGTAGATGCTGTAATCA
>CABMCU010000089.1 GCA_902384685.1 uncultured archaeon
ATTATAAGAAACAATCTGCGTTTCTTTATTCCGTGGATTTTTTAAAACATACCAGATATCAGTAACTATGAATACCATTAAAGGGGATATACCCACTTTGGATGTTCCGTATTTTCAACAAACTCGTACTGCAACCTGTGGTCCTGCGTGTCTGATGATGGTGATGAAATATTGGGATTCTTTCCTAGAGTTTTCACGGCGATTCGAATTTCAACTCTGGAAAAAGAGTTCTTCGTTATTCTTGTTTGGGGGTACGTTTCAATTTGGATTAGCAGCAGCTGCAGCAAAACTCGGTTTTAAAACAGAAATCTATCAAAAAGTACCATTCTCGGATGGTTATCCGAAGTTTCCTCAAGCAGTAAACCTTATCGAAAACATCATTTCGTATAAAGCTCATCGCTTACACATACCAATTCGATATGGACAAGAAAATCTCGCAGTGATCATCGATTCATTGCGTCAGTCAATTCCACCCATTGTTTTTGTGAATTTATATCCTCTTCTTGGTGAGAATGTTTTTCACTGGGTCGTCGTCACCTGTTTAGATGAGCAGAATGTATATGTGAATGATCCATATGTTCAGAGAGGATTTGTCTTTAAACAAAAGAAAAACTATCCTATACTCTTAGATATGTTTTCTAAGGCAATGGCCACGGAAGTTGGGAGTAACCTGCGACTTCCACCCTGTGTTCTTTTGGTACACAAATAGAATATTCTTTGAGAAAGCCTGTTTTACACCAACCTTTAAATGTCAATCATCTTTTTTAATTCTGCATGCGGATTCTAATTACTGATGAGATGAGCCTAAGTAATGTATTTACCTCATTTGATCGCTCATTTCTCTATTCGTTTTCCTTTGTTCCAACCATTATTACTGCACGACAGTTAGCGGCAGTTACCCCCTCCCATCATATTCTGGCCATTCAAGAGGGAAACAGAACGATTGATTTCGATGCCAACTATGACATTGTCCATATTAACTTCAAAACAGCACTGGCCCCAAGAGCCTATGAAATCGCTGATATTTTTCGGAAAAAAGGAAAACGTGTTGTAATGAGTGGTTATCATCCTTCTGCATTACCTGATGAAGCAAAGCAACATGCGGATAGCGTGATTGTTGGTGATGCGGTTACCCTTTGGCCGGTTGTGGTAAAAAATCTTGAAGCAGGTAACTTACAATCATTTTACACATCAGCAGATACTTGTGATTCGTTATTACTCCCTTCAACACATACAATTAGACTAAACAGTGTTCAACTGACGAATTCGATTGAGGCAACGCGAGGTTGTCCTTATAAATGTGATTTTTGTCAAGATGCAAATATTCGTGACGGATCAGTGTTTCGTACAAGACCTATCGCCAATGTTATAGAAGAAATTGCATCCCTTCAGCAGAAAATATTTTTTTTCACTGATTTTTCGTTGACCATTGATCTCGCATATACAAAAGAATTATTTCAACACATGAAAGGATTAAAGAAGAAATTTATATGTGGCGGTAATGTTGATGTATTGGCTGAGGATGAAGAGCTACTTCGTGTTTCCCATGAAGCAGGATGCATCGAGTGGATCAGCGGATTTGAAACATTTTCACAAGAATCACTCAAAGGTGCACATAAAAAAACAAACATTGTTGAGGATTACGGACGTGCTGTGAAAAAAATACATAAATACAAAATGGCCGTGTTTGGGACGTTTGTTCTCGGTTTTGATGAAGATGCTCCTGATATTTTTAAAATAATACAAACACATATTGGAAAACTTGGTATCGACGCAGTGAATTTCGCTATCCTAACGCCTTATCCAGGTACCCCTCTTTTCAATCGGTTAGAAAAAGAAGGGAGAATACTAACAAAAGATTGGTCAAAATATAATCGGAAAAATGTCGTTTTTCAACCAAAAAACATGACAAAAAAAGAGTTAGAGGAAGGATTCCGGAATATTACTCACTATTTTAGTTCTGTTCCTTATATAGGGTATAGAACGTTGCGAAGTTTGAGTCTTGGATCTTATCCGTTTATCGCGACTTTTGCAGGGAACCTAAGTCAATATATGAAAACCTAGCCGCAGTAAACATCATTTATAGTTGAAACCGAGAACACTGCAGGGTCCGGAGCGAGCCGTAAAACCTGCGATGAAAAGTCGCAACTATAAAAACATCAATTCGAGATATTACAAACCTCAGAACCGTTTTCATTACAGATTTGAATAGTACATTCAATAATTTTATATTTCTTTAATAAATAATCATTTATTTTTGAGATAACATCTTCTTGTTTTTCCTGCACTTTACTCTGATTTATCTGTGCATGAGCAGAGAACACCAGCATTTCAGGGGTAATTGACCAAATATGTACATTATGGAGTTCTCGTATTTCTGAAAAATTGTTTTTTAGATCCTCAGAAATCATATCGATATCCAGTCCTTTTGGAGCTGTTTCCAACAATATTCTTGTCGAATCTTTTAACACACCCCATGCCCAGAATAAAATGACAATGGAAATTCCAATGCTAACGAAAGGATCGATAAATGTCCACCCCGTGTACATAATAACGAGTGCTGCGATGACGATTCCAATTGATGATATTACATCAGCAAACATATGATAAAAGACGCTTCTAATATTCAAATTTTCTTTTTGAGATCCTCTAAGAATCATGATACTTACGATATTGACCGCTAGACCTATGAAGGCGATTAAGAGCATCTCTAAACCAAGGATTTCGATAGGATGTAGTATTCGAAGGACTGCTTCATAGACGATGAGTACGACAACAACAATGAGGAACAATCCATTCACAAATGCGGCCAATACTTCTGCACGATATAATCCAAATGTTCGATGGTGACAAGGTGGTTTCCTTGCGATAATAATCGCAGCAAGACCAATAACAAGAGCAAACGCATGGGTGAACATGTGACCAGCATCACTGAGTAATGCCATGCTGTTGGTGAGGTACCCTCCAAGAAGCTCGATAACCATTGTTATAACAGTGATGAAGAGCGATAAAAGAAGTTTCTTTTGTTCAACATAGCGATATTCAAATAAGTGTTCGGAAAATGAATTCTTCGTTGTTTGTTTCGTCATGTCACCGATCATTTATTGTCTAATGAAATTTTTTTTATCGTTTTTTTCCTTTGACCTGAATACTGACAACCCTCGTTTCTATCTCTTTAAATTTTTCTGGAGTTATCTTTGTTTTTTTAATAAGAGCCTGAGCTTCCGAGTCATTTAACATTAATTCAATAGGAAAAGATGTTTCGTCAACTACAATAATCTCATGAAATCCAGCTTGATGTATAGCGTCTAAATACTTTTCTTTAAGGATTGCGCCGGAAATACAGCCAACATATCCAGCAACCGAGTTTTTTATAAATTTTGGTAATTCCTGTAACAACACAATATCAGATACCATTAAACGTCCCCCTGGTTTGAGTACCCGAAATGCTTCGCTAAACACCCTTTTTTTATTTGGTGAGAGATTAATGACACAATTCGATATAACAATATCAACCGTTTTATCTGCGACCGGAAGATTCTCGATTTCTCCTAATCTGAACTCAACGTTTATATAACCACCTTTATCAGCGTTCTCCCGTGCTTTGTCTAGCATCTCTGGTGTCATATCTACACCGATGACTCTTCCTGTTTTCCCAACTTTCTTGGCAGCAAGAAAACAATCAAAACCTGCTCCAGAACCGAGATCAAGAACAACTTCACCTTTGCTTAAAGACGCAAGAGCAGTTGGGTTTCCACAGCCAAGCCCGAGATTTGCCCCATCCGGAACTGCATTAATTTCTTGTGTAGTGTACCCAATATTTTTACTGATTTCTTTTTCGTGAGTATCACCGCAACAGGAGCTCACTGGCGCACAGCTACATCGATTCTTTTTGGCTATTTCCGCGTATCCTTCTCGAACGATTTTTTTAATCTCTTTCTCTTTCATACTAATTTACGAATAAACCCTCTTCTTTATAAAACCAATAGGTTGATCTGTATAATAGAGAAATCTAACGAAGCGAGAAAAAGTAACCGACTCATAAGAATCTATTCGTCATTCCAAAGCTGTTTATTGAAGTTTTACATTTACTCTTTTACATCAAGATACGTCAGTTACGTTTCCATCTTATATCAGAGGTATCCAAATTATTTTACTATAAAAGGTTACCACCAAAGAGATTTAGTACTATCCTTTTCAATACAGATACAACATCACCGTGATGATGAATTGAAAGGTTGATCATGTGAAAAAAAAGGATGACACACTAAACATTTTTCTTTACCATGATATTGTTATTGAAACACACCCTGAGGTCTACGACCCTGCAGAGGATACCTTCCTTCTCCTTGAAACACTACATATTGATTCTAATGATACTATATTGGAATTAGGTACCGGCTGTGGCATAATCGCGCTTGACTGCGCTTGCAAGGGAACACATACAATCTGTACTGATATCAACCCGTTTGCCGTTCAACTTACTCGCCGTAATATTGAACGAAACCTACTTCTCCTCAGAGGTTCTATGGAAATAAGGCAAGGAAATCTCTTTTCAGTTATTCATGAGAAAGAACTCTTCAATGTTATTATCTTTAACCCCCCGTACCTACCTACAAAAAAACAAGAAAAAGTTGGAGGATGGTTTGATATCGCAACAGATGGAGGACAAGATGGTTTGAGAGTTACAAAGCGATTCATTCAAGGCCTTAAAAAACATCTTCTAAACAATGGTCGTGCGTATTTTATTTTTAGTTCTCTATCTAATCGATTAACACTGGAACATTATCTGAAAAATGAAAAACTATCCTCTTGGATTGTTGCTCGTCGCAAGTTTGAAGGCGAGGAACTTGACGTATATTGTGTTTCTCCGGCAGATTAAAATCAAATATAGCACTTACGTTATCAAAATGAAGCGTGCAATTAATGGCCGAAGAGTACTATCCCTGGGGCGGTGAATTCACTGCGTGTTCACCAAACGGATATGTTGGTGTTGTACTACTCAACATTCAGTACACTCCACCAGAGAGTGTTGCAATCTACGGTCGATTAAAAACTGAGAATATAGGCATAGAAAAAATTGTTGCAAACACGATATCAAATCCTCATATTCGTTTTCTAGTCGTTTGTGGAGACGATATTAGGGGTCATCGTTCAGGATCATCACTCCTGGCATTACATAAAAATGGCATAGACGGCAACCACCGAATCATTGGTGCGCCTGGTGCGATCCCATACATTGAAAACTTGAAAGAAGGTGCAATCAAACGTTTTCAGGTACAATTGAACATTGTTGATTTAATAGGAGAAAAAGAAAAAGAAAAAATTGACAAAATCATTGCTGATTGCACAAAGACCTCACCATCATCGTTTGGAGATCCATATATTGCAATAAGGATCAAACCAGAGACGACAGTCAACTTAGCTGATAAGCGTGCACTCCATTCAAAAATTGTTATAAATTATATGGGGAAAGTCGAAAAAAGAGGCGTGTAAATGTTTTCATTTACGAAAGAACAAAAAATATTTGACATCTCAGGTATATCGATTGGTGGACAACCCGGTATGTATCCCACCGTTCTTTTTGGTGGTGTGTTCTTTAAAGGAGAACCTGATTTTGATGATGCAAAAGGACACATTCAAACGATTCTTGATATCAGTAAACAAACTGGCACTCCAACCATTCCTGATTTCTTCATACGAAAAGTTGAATATATCCAACCTATCATTTCATTTATAGAAAAAGTAATTCCAAGAAAATATCCGTTTTCCATTGATATCATCGAACCTTCTATCAAAGTAGAGACATTAGAACACCTCGCAGAGAAAAAACTGCTTTCACGGACAATCTATAATTCTATCCATATCGGTATCACAAAAGAAGAAATCGAAGCATTAAAAAAAAATACGCCTGAGATGGTAATCGTCGTTGCATTCAATCCAAAAAATAAATCACCAGACGGTAAAATTGAGGTATTGGAGAATGGAGCACATTTAACAGAGAACGGTCTTCTTGAAATCATTCATAAAATTGGTATTGAAAAAATCCTTGTAGATACAGCTGCACTTGCTCCTGGCGAGAACAGTGGTGCTGCTATCGCTGCTATCCCTGTGATTAAGGAGGAATACGGGCTCCCGACAGGTTGTGCGATTCATAACGTTGTTGAGAAATCACGGTGGTTGAATGATTTTCCTTTGGCTAAAAAAACCGTTGATGTCGCATCTAATACTAGTATTCCTCTTTTTGGGGGGGACTATGCTATCTTCGGCCCTATAGAAAACGCACAGCTTGTTATTCCTCTTATTGCATGGCAGGATATCCTAGTTTCCGAGTATGTAGAGAATTATTTTGGTGTGACTCCTGTCGCGTCGCATCCTCGGAGGAAACTCCTGAAATGAAACAGATGCTGAAAACAAGTGTAATTGGATCATACCCGATTTACATTGATACATTAGAACTCGTCAATGATTATTTTTCTGAACGGCTAAGCTCATGGACAAAATATATCGAACAAGCTGTTCATGACATGACGGCTGCGGGTATTAAATATGTATCAGATGGACAGACACGAGACCCATTTATTCAATTATTCACCCGAAAACTAGGAGGATGCAGGATTCGCGATAGAACAGAAATCATTGGGCACGTGGAATATCATGACCCTATCACGTTACAGGACCAAAAATACACAAGACAATTACTACCAAGAACTACGAGACTCGTCGGAATTCTCACAGGCCCGTATACCCTTACAAAATCATCTGTTGATTTATTCTATCATGATGAGAAAGAATTGTGTTTTGATTTTGCTGCTGCACTACGGAACGAAGCAATTCTCCTTCAGAAACATGTTGATTTAATTAGTATCGATGAACCTTTTTTTTCTAATGAATTGCCGGAGTACGCCAAAGAATTAATTGGGATTATCACTAATGGTCTTTCCTGTTCGACCCGTCTACATGTCTGCGGTGATGTATCTCAGATTATTCCACATTTGGTAGAAATGCCGGTCGAAATTCTTTCCCATGAGTTCAAAGCCTCACCTCATCTCTTCGAATCTTTTCGAGAGTATTCATGTTTAAGAAAAATATGTGTAGGTGCTGTTCGATCCGACGATGTTCATGTTGAATCTGTTGAAGAAATTGTTACTCATATTAAGAAAGCAATAGCTATTTTTGGGGAGAATGTTGTTCAGATTGCCCCTGATTGTGGACAACGACTGCTCCCGCGGGAGACCGCATTTCATAAATTAAAAAACCTTGCTATAGCAGGAGAAATTATCAATGGTGGATAAAGAAGTGCCTTTGATTAAAGCAAAAAAAACAATGGAAAAAGATGTAATCCTCGACCCTCATGGGTTTTTTATCATCGAGGTCGATACGAAAGGTATTCGTACCGAGTACTATTCAAATATCTATAAAAATAAACGGATTGTCTCAGGTCGTCTTGAGAAGGTACTCATGGGAACCAAAGCAGATGCGTTGTCAGATTCCATCGCACAGCATGTTCCTATGTTACGACCAGAGCACTACCTATATCTTGGGCGTGAATTGCAGAAGGCACAATTGGCGTTTGAACAAAAGAAGAAGTATATACAAGGTGGATGTTAAGCCCTGGTCATGCGTTCTTCATACCGATAAATTTTCTTTTTTCGTTGGATTAATTGAACTTTTTTCTTTAAGGCTGTCATGTCTCGTTTGTCTATTTTTTGTTTCGTGTGAAAATATTGTTTATTACGAGGTGGTTGATAGGCTGATCTCATCTACGAGATGCTCCTTTTTATTTTACATAATAGAATTTGTATTCATATTAATGAATAAAGGGAGGTTTATTAGCGTTTCTCTATTGAACCAATGTGACGTAGATGGAACTCTGTTTTTCCGTTCTCCCATTTTTTGATGATGTTTTTTAGGGTTAGTGCATCTCCGATTTTATAAGGTTGGATTTCTTTGACGCAATGATCCCATAGTTTGACTTCTTTTTTTATATTATGCTCTTTAATGGTGATGGTTGTGACGAAACCGAATTCACCATCGTCCTTGAAGAAAGCCTTAGTCGTCTCTTTATGTACTAATATGCCACTGATTTCATCACCGTTACGTTTTTGTTGTTCCGTCTGAGACAGAATGTCGGTTGGTTCGACTTCTAATAGTCCCCAACGACCGAGATTGATTTCCATATCTCCTGTGTAGCCGAGTTTGGTATAACCATTGATGATCTTTACAACTGTCCCTAGTTGGATCTCTTTGTTTTTAATAAGATCAATATCTCCGTTCCAAAGCACAAGTCGACACGTGCCCGTATCGTCGGTTATCTCAAGGTTGATTACTTTTCCCGGGGTACCGTTTTTTCGTTTAAACGTCTTTGAATCCGAAATACTCAGGACTTTCCCTCCCACCGTGTAATCACCATCTGGGCCTAGATCAACAATTTTTGTAATGCTCTGTTTATTCCTCCCTAGTTCGTCAACTATTAAAAGTGCAATAGTGTCTTGATCAATAAGTTCGTCGTAGTTTTTATATCGTTTCTTAATTTCTTTTTCAAAATCTTTTTTTGTCCCAAGATCAGCGATTAATTCGATAAGCTCTGTTTTCGTTTTATGCATCCGCAACGCGACAAAGTATGTATTTTTCTTACTTATAGTCTACTATAGATAAATAAAAAAAATATGGGGAAGGATTGGTAGTTGGAATTGCAAGAAAGTAGAGGTCGTATGTAAGTAACTTTGTACTCTTAAGTTGATTGAATCGATTTCTGTTGATTTTTCCAAGGATACGTGGTTTTTTTATTATACGATCCTGTTTTTTTCCCATATTTTTGATGATAATCCTGTTTGTTATCCCGTTTCCCTCCATATTCTTTATATTGATATTGTTTCATTTTTTCACCTCTCTTCCAGCTCTCAAATGAGTGGAAAACATGTTAGTTTTTGCCACTTATGATATAAATATTTACTCTGTGAAAATGTCAAAGCGTAAAAAATTTCATAAACAAAATTATAATATAATCTCTTTGATACAATGCTTATGATGGATAACAGGATGAAGAACAAAAAATATATCGGTAGTGGGATCACTTGTATTCTTCTCCTTTCACTTTTGCTTGCCGGCTGTATCACACCTGATGAATATATGCTCCCTATGTGAGATGATGTAAAACTTGCCACGGATGTGTATATTCAGAATCGATTCACCCAACCGCATGGTGTGTTTCTTATTAGAACACCATACAATAAAGATGGACTTCTTCTGCTTGGTATGAACTGGGCAAAGAACGGCTGGCCTACAGTTGGGCAGGATATGCGAGGAAGGTTTGCATCACAAGGAATTGATACTGTTTTTAAAAACGAATATTCCGATGGTCCTGATACCCTTGTCTGGATTGCAAATCAAACGTGGTCGAATGGGAAAATTGCAACCTTTGGTGGCTCTGCATTAGGAATCACCCAATATCTCACTGCGGGTGCAAATCCACCACAGCTAGCGTGTCAATATATCCAAGTTGCAACACCAAACCTATACAAACATGCGATGTACCCAGGAGGAGAATTCAGAAAAAACATGATAGAAGAATGGCTAAAAGCACAAGGAAGTACCTATATCCTCCCTGAACTCTGGGCACATGAAAACTACACGATGGACTACTGGACTAACGTTTCATTGGAGGATAATTGGCAAGATGTGAATGTCCCCGCTATCCACATCGGTGGGTGGTACGATATTTTTACTCAAGGAACTATTGACGGATTCCTTGGATATCAACATCAAGGTGGACCTGGAGCAATAGGAAAATCAAAATTGATTATCGGACCTTGGACACATACAGGTGCAGGGACTGCGAAGCAAGGTGAACTGACATATCCAGCGAATTCTATTGATAATTTTTCCCAAACGCTCTTCTGGCAGATGGTCAATGAGTATACGATGAACATTCTAACTGATTTTGACAGTTGGCCTGCGGTCACTTATTATGTTATGAGTGATGTGAATGACTCTACTGCACCAGGTAATGAATGGCGATATGCCAATGATTGGCCAATACCATCCACTGAACGTGCTTGGTACCTCCAAGCAGATGGAACCTTACGAACAACGATTCCAATCGATACGCAACCACTCTCTTATACCTATGATCCAACTCAGCCAGTCCCCACCATTGGTGGAGGAAATCTCAATATCCCTGCTGGGCCCTATGATCAGCGGCCGGTCGAAAACAGATCTGATGTGCTTGTCTTTACCAGCCTCTTGTTAAAGCAGCCTTATGAGGCAACAGGGCCGATTAAAGCACGTTTATTTGTTTCTTCTAATTGCCCTGATACTGATTTTACAGTGAAACTTACAGATGTGTACCCGGATGGGCGCTCGATGCTAATCACAGATGGTATTCTTCGAATGCGAAATCACAATGGAACTGACCATTGGGAACTTATGAATCCAGGGACTATCTACCAAGTAGATATTGATCTCTGGAGCACTTCATATATTTGGAATACCGGTCGTCAGATTCGTGTTGATATTTCCTCATTGAACTATCCTCGATGTCTCAATAATCCAAACACTGCGGACGGGATTTATAAAAACACCACATATAACGTTGCACATAACACTCTCTATATCGATAGTATTCATTCCTCTTGCCTACTTCTTCCTGAAATATCATTAAACACAACTATTATTCAAAAGGGCTGGTCACCTTCTTTTCAGAAAAACATACAGATAGAAGGCCACCTCCACTTTAAACTCCCTGAAAACTACAGAACATACTAAATCATATCCCGATACTTAACCAAAGCTCTGATTACCGTCCGTTTCTGCTCAATTAATTAATATTCAGAAGCACTCTCTGTTTCCTTTGAGAGATCTCTTGAGTTATAATACATTAAAAAATTATATATATTATATAAGTCAACTTTTAAATACTGTACAGGCAGTTCCGACCCTGCGAAAACCATGAAAAAAACTATAATTGTGATTATCTTAGCTGTGCTCTTTGTTTTCAACATCATCGTAGCAGCATTTATCTTAAACGATGTCCAGATGATGAAATTCCCCAAGACAACCATCCGGGTCGATGTCGTCGAAGTAAACTCAAACGAGATACTCATCCACCATGACCTCCAGATTTATAACCCTAATTCATTTGAGATGATCCTTCAAAATATCCAGATTGTCACCACGACACCATTCGGGGATGAAGTCGCAAGGATACTCATCGACGGTGGATCGATTCCTGGTCAGTCAAATCAGAACTATTCTTCAAATGACCGTATCATCATGAAAGGGAATCTCTCTGGGTTACTTACTAGTACGGTAACTGGAACTATTGGCATTAATTTCCTTGGGATTATCAAAAAGACAATCCCTCTTGAGGTCACAGTTCTGACATCACTGAAAGATGCACTCTCAAAAATAGCGGTACCAACCATTACCGCCCGAACAGAATTTGGTAATATTACTCGGCAAGCAATCAACCTGAGCGCAGAAATTGACATCACAAACCCCAATACAGTTGATCTGTTCATCGGCGATATCTCTCTCAATGTCACGACAGAAATTGGAAAACCTATAGGAAATTTCACGATTCCTGGTTCTCTAATTCCAGCCGGACAATCCCTCACTTTACAGGGATCTGGCACGATTCTCCTTGAAGCATTAAACGCAAAAACACTCCATATGGTTCTGGCGACCGAAGCGGGAGCGACCATCGCTGGTATCAATAAAACTCTCCCAGTTTCAACCACTATTGACATTGGGATTCCTGATTTCAGACAATTCATACCCTCTGACCCACCACTGGAACTCTCAATAAATATCGACTTACAAAAAGCGAAAGGAGGGTTAAAGGGAAACATGACTCTTGAAGTCATCAACCCGACAAAAATACCACTGGTCGCACGTAATCTTGTTATCGATTACTATCGGGTGGTGAAAAATCAAAAAACCTTGATAGCTGTCGGTACCCTTGGTTCTGGGGAACTAGTCCCAGAAAACACAACATATTTCTATGGGACTCTCTTCCTTTCGTACGTCAAGCTCTTCAATCTTTCATCAGGAGACTTTTTCCCAGATATGGTGTTCGCTCAGTTACGAGCCAATATCTCTCTGAGTGGCGTGAACATTTCACTCCCTGTTGCTATTGGTTCATATATTGATCTCCATTTCTTCCGTCCAACCGAGTAAATTTTTTTTTAATAAAAACAAAGCAACAAAGGTATACGCTTAAATCTGCCTAGGCGGTCGAAACAAAAAAAGTGATACGTAAAACTGTCTTATCCGGTTAAAACAAAGAAGATAACTGTTAATTAAAATTTAGAGGTGATGGCGCAGTTTTATTGCTTCACCGTGTTGTGATTCTTTCATCTCTTTTCCATTCATGCATGCGACACCGACCCCACAGAGTTTTCCGTGTCTTCGTATCATGATTTCATCGCCAATCCGAATCAATTCATCTGCATCTTTTATCCCAGGTACAAACACCGATCCTTTCAAGGTGAAATCATCATAGATCTCCACCCAGTAACGTTCTGCGTCAACGAGTCGTTTCGCACCCTCAAATGTCAATGAAATCAACCCTCGCTCTTCCGTAATCATGCCGAGTTGTGAACCTCTGTGTATGATTTTCTGATATGGATATCTCCCTTTGATGGAGCAATCAATTAAAAGACGCTCTGCGAGTGGTTTTCCGAATTGATAGCACGCGAGTGATTTGATGT
The DNA here is from genome assembly GCA_902384685.1 of uncultured archaeon. GTDB lineage: Archaea > Thermoplasmatota > E2 > DHVEG-1 > DHVEG-1 > SM1-50. Next base: position 12,714 of record CABMCU010000089.1, read on the forward strand.
TTTCGAAGGTTCTTTGCGCTGGTTCTACCCGAGAAAAAATTGTGGTTGTTTTTTGTAACACCTCAGAAAGTTTTTGAAGAGATTCGTCTGAGGTCGGTGAATCATTGCAAGTGGAAAGAGGGTTTTTTAAAAGATCAGCTACGAACTCTTGCATCACCCTAGGGATATGCATAATGACGGTATCGTAGGTATTCTTCCGAAGATAGTTCTGTAGTAGAGACCGAATCATGTGTTTTTCGTCTTCATTCCAATGGCCGGTTACCGCAATATCATACAAAGAAGCGGGATAGGTCAATTCTAATTCCCTTGGCACGAGTCCCAAGGGGGAAGTAAGAATTACCTCGTGGACGACCCAGGGGTTTTCCGCAGAGTGTATTATCTCTCTGAAGCGTGTATGGGATTTTGAAAATGAGTACGGTTTTTTTGCTGAACAGGGGAGAAGAAGCAGTACTTTGGCATTTGCAGGTTTTTCAAACCGCTGGATGACTCGTTCCTGAAAACGTCGGACCTCCGGTCGGTTCAATGCATCCATTGTTGTTGCTAACAATGGTCGTTTTCGTACGATAGGAGTACGTTCTTCTAAGAATTGGTAACGGTGAAGATCAAGAATTCGCAACATTGATGCTAAGAGCGAGTTGGTTCTAACGCGTGTCTCAACAAGTTCTCGTAACGAACCAGTGACAATAGCATTCCTCACCTGTTTTATCTCACAAAGAAGCGCAAAATAATTATGCTCCAATATCTCTTCATATTTCATCCTGCAGGCATCCTTGATTTTTGTACAAGACGGGCAGTTGCAGGGAAGTTCAGGTAATTGGTTTTTTCTACAAGGACCGGTTGGGAATAACAAGGTCTCGTTTCGCGCTGCCATAACCGCAGAAAAAGAATCAAAAAAATCTACACCAAAATATGTGAGAAGTGCGATACTTGAAGGATCGCCGACACAAGGAAGATAGATCAATTTTTGATATCCTATTTTTTCCCTTAATTCTGTTATGAAATCAACAAAGTGTGATTGTTGGGAAAACAATTGAATCACGTTCGCGACTATAGATAAGATGGCGGTATTGCTTTCTATTGTATCTGATATAAGTTCTTTTTTTGCAGGGATCACAACACATTCTGTATTTTTATTATTGACGAGTGCCCTGAGATGTAATTCTTTAGTGACATCCTTCGGGTATATCAGGTAATTATTCAATAAGACGTCTTTTTTTTTCTTTTTTTCTTCTGTTGAAAAGATACTATGACCAATTCGTATGGTAAGTTTCTTGGTTTTTCTGATCCGATCAGTGAGGATGATATCGGAAAATTCTGGTGCCTTACATCGTGGTGTATCAAGAAAGAAAATGTTTGGAGTAATGACATTTTTATCATCAATGGTAAGCTGTCCGATTCGTGCAGGTCCGTCTCTGTTGCTTACTCGAAAATTCATTGATTACCGATAATGTTTCCTGTTTAAGAACATTTAGATATTGTACTAATGTCGAAAATATCGTTGCCCGGAGAAAACCATTGAAATACTATGTTCGTTTGCCGCTTGAATGACTTCTTCGTCATGGATCGAACCACCCGGCTGAATAATTGCTTTTACACCAGCATTTACTGCGACATCAACAGCGTCTCTGAATGGGAAGAATGCATCACTTGCCATGATTGATCCTTTGATATGGTCTTTACCTTTATGGGTCGCAATCCATGTTGCGTCAACACGTGAGGTTTGCCCACCGCCAATGCCAACAGTCCGTGTTCCTTTGACAAAAACAACGGAGTTGGATTTTACATGTTTAACGCACTTCACTGCAAAACTCATAGAGATAAGGTCTTCTTTTGTCGGCTTGGTCTTAGTGACGATCTTCCAAGTTTTCTGATCCGCAAACCAGACGTCTCTTTCCTGTACAAGAAATCCCCCGACGACGCTTCGCACATCCAAGCCTTCTTTCTTAGATTCCTTTTCTAAACCCTTTAATTCAAGTAAGCGAAGGTTTTTCTTTTCACTCAAAATCGCTCGAACATCTTTGCTGAAGCCTGACGCCACAATTACCTCGAGGAAATATTTTGATAGTTCCTGTGCAACATCTTTTAATAGTTCCCTATTAAACGCAACAATACCGCCAAAAGGGGAGTAAATATCAGTTGCGTACGCGTCAATCCATGTCTGAAGTAACGTCGATCTACTCGCAATCCCACAAGGAGTCGCATGTTTGATGATCACACAAGATGGTTCCTTGAATTCTTTGACACACTCAATCGCACAGTTCGCATCGAGGATGTTGTTGAACGATAGTTCTTTTCCTTGAAGTTGTTTTGCGTTGGAGATACAAGGTTCTCCGGTAGGAGGAAGCGCCTTATAAAACGCACCTTTTTGATGAGGGTTTTCCCCATATCGCATTTCCTGTATCTTCCGCATAGAAACAGTATAATCCTGCGGTAAGATTTCATCGGTCCCTCGATCTTTCAGATATTGCGAGATGATTGAGTCGTACTGAGCGGTATGAGCATAGGCTTCAATCGCAAGTTTCTCACGTTGTTTTAATGTTATTACTTTTTTTGATTTCAGAACGGTAAGGATTTCTGGGTATTGTTTTGGGGATGTTACAACAACAACATCTTTGTAGTTCTTTGCCGCTGCCCTAATCAGCGTTGGTCCACCGATATCAATGTTTTCCATGACTTCTTCGATGTTGACGTTTGGTTTTTGTATGGTTTTTTCAAAAGGATAAAGATTACAGACAACAAAGTCAATCAAGTTGATCTGAAGTTCTTTGAGGGTTTTTAGGTGTTTTTTATCATCACGTCGTGCAAGAATACCTGCGTGGATGATCGGATGAAGGGTTTTTACTCTACCATCAAGCATCTCAGGGAACCCAGTCGCTTCAGATACATCTTTGAAAGAGATACCTGCTTCTTTTAAAAAAACGGCGGTTCCTCCTGTCGAAAGAATTGTTATCCCTAGGTTTGATAATCCTTTTGAAAAAACAATAACGCCTTCTTTGTCGTAAACACTAATCAGTGCGTATCGATGTTCCATTACTGTTACCCAGGAGCTATATGTACGAGCCTCATAAACATTTGGGTTTAGTATCGTGTTTTTCTTTTTCAATAGCTTCCAGAAGACTGATTTCCCCTTTTAGCACCTGGAGCGCTGTGTTCTCAGATATTGTGAATCTCCCTTCACTGAGCTGCCTGCTACGTTTTTGGACGTTTTTAATCGCCCCTCTGGAGGTTTTTATTGGAAGTGTAGTTTGCACCCTCCCGCCAGAGATTAATGCAATAGCTGCTGCTGCTTCACCGTCTCGCACGCATCTTCGTTTCTCTTGCGACGGTGTTGTTCGTGTTTCATCAACGATTTCAATTCGTATCTCTAATGGGATGAGTGAGTTAATGATTCGGTTTCTCGTTATCATTGACCCATGTCCGATACGTATACAGGTATCTTTCGAAGGGTAAACATTTAAGAAGCGTTTTATCTCAGGAGCCACGTTTTCAGGACCGTCTACTTGCATTTTCTGAAGTAAGATATCATCGCCAAAGATCGCAATTCCAGGTCGTTCTCCAGGGTCAATACCAATAAAAATTTTTGAGTAAAGCTCTTTTCCTGTCAATTTCTGTATTGCAAGATCAATCGCGTAATCTATAGAATCTTGTGCATCTGCAGCAACTGTCTTGCTTAAAGGTATTTCTTTTAGTTCTTTTTGTGATGTGAGGATCACACCAATTCTTCTCGGTATATTATCTAATATCGAGAGTGAAACATAGGCGACTTTGCGTTTTTTTAAACCTTGTACAATGTCATGATACAGAGAGAAATCCTTAGTGTATACACCTAGTGTTTTCATCCAGGGAAAATATCGGATATGATGATAATATACGTTTCCACACTTACATTATACAAAAAAATTTGAAAGTAGATTCCCACCGATAAACATACCACTCAAGAACAACACTGAAATAGAGAATAATACAAACCAAGCGATTTCATTCCACTCTAACACTATCTTGCCATCAAGGGGACCAAACGGCAATAAATTAAATGTCGCAAGTAAGAGATTTACGAGGCAGATAAACCCAATGAGTGTTCCCCAAAACCCCATCTTAAAAAAAATAAAATGATATAAAACATAGGTGACCATTGCAATAATAATATTTGATGCAGGTCCTGCCGCCGCGATTCTCCCTGTTTCAAATGATCTTGCGCTTCCCCGAAACATAACTGCTCCTGGGACAGCAAATACAAGACCTGTGGAAAATGCAATAATTACAGAGAAAAGTAAACCACGTGGATACATTCGAAACTCGGACCAGAGACCATATTTTTGTGCTATAAATTTGTGTGATAATTCATGAATAAAAAACGCAGTGACAATACCTAGAAACGCAATTGGCATAAAAAAAAAGTAAGACATTATGCTGATATTTGACCCTAAAAAGAAAAAAAGAAGACTATTTTTCGAAAATGTAAACGTAAATGCGATTGTAAGCACCCCGATTGCTATAAAAAGATGACCAAGTTCAATTCTGCTAAACGACCCTGGTTTTCCTACTTGCAGGCTGCCTTCAGGGATGTACATATACTCTCGTGGTGAAAGATCATGAAATGAGGTGTAGAATTTCCGTTTCTCTGGCATAGCATCCTCGAATCGTGTGGTACGAGCAATAGGTGTTTGGGATAAAAACATTTAGCCAAGACCAAGACTGAGAATCCAAGGTAGTGCGATGATAGTTCCAATAATGCTACCTAAATTTGCCAATGCGACAACCATTAGAAGACGGACGACTCTATTTTTAAAAAAATCACGCATGCTTTCCAGTTTGCTTAAATCCTGAAAATCTTTTACAATAGGTTTTCGTAATTTTGCTTCGACAAGACCAGCGAACCATCCTGGTGCGAAAAACGGTTCTAATGAGGTAAACGGGGCAGCCACAAACGCAGTTAATATAGATAATGGATGCCCTCGTGCGATTGCAGCGCCAACTGCAGACAAAATACCGTGAACAAGGAACCACACAAGGAAAATATCTTTGATTTTGTTCCAGGGGTCAATTCCAGTAGAATAGATGATCCAACCAATAATCGAGAAAAAAATCACTGGAATAGCAACCTCAACAACCTTGACAAGATTCATACGTTTTTTTGGAACAGTGTCTAATTCCTGGAGATTTATATTTAACTCTTGTGTCTGAAGATGTTTTTTAATACCATTAATGTGTCCCGCACCAACGACTGCGACAACCTTTCCCTTGCTACTTTCCTCAAAGATCTTCTGTGCAATATATTGGTCTCGCTCAGAAATCAACACCATGGCAGCACTGGGTGCAATTTTACTAAACTCCTCCATCATTTGCGATATAACATCCTGTTTCATCAATTCTTTAAGGTCAAGATCTTTGAGCTCTTCTTCGTCATACCCGAGCATCGCTTTGAGAAATTCCCAAATCACCCTGAATTTCTCACGAATCCCCATCTTCTGCCAGGCTCGTTTAAGAGTCACGGTAATATCTCGATCAATCAAGGCGACTTTGATATTATTTTTCTCTGCCTCTTGCATGGCAGCGATCATTTCAGAACCTGGTTCAACACCATACTCCTCTCCAAGCCGTCGTTGAATAGAAGAGAGAAACGTTTGTGCAAGCATAAAATACGCATTATTGGATTTTATAAGAGCGGTGACTGGCGTATTTTCCCATTTATCTTTCTTTGTAATCGTGTCATAACGTCGTTGACAGAGCTCTACCGCTACGATGTCTGGTTTATATGTTGCAATAGCTTGACGTACTTCGTTAACACTCTCTTCAGAGATATGGGCGGTACCGATAAGGATGATGTTGTCGTTGATTTTTTCTTCCAAAGGTATCTCCTTTGAGCTATACTAATCGGCAACGACTTTAAAAACTATTTAAATTTCCGCTTCGAAATCTTCAACAGTTGCCGTGAATTCTTCTTCAGATTTTATTTTACCCTGCTCCTGAAGGATAGCTCTCGCTAATAACCAGTAAATCAGGGCAAGAGCGCGTCGTCCTTTGTTGTTCGTAGGAATCACATAATCAATGTATTTCGTTTCATTGTTCGTATCACAGAGCGCAAGCACCGGGCTACCGATATTTTTCGCTTCGTGCAACGCTTGGATGTCCGCAAGTGGATCAGTGAGTAAAATGATTTCTGGTTCGAGAAATGTTTTTGCATTTGGGTTCGTCAGGGTTCCTGGTTGGAATCGTCCATCAAGTACTTGGATTCCGGTGGTTTCCCCGAGCTTCTTTACCGGTTTTTGTCCGTATTGTCGCACTGAAACCACGAGTATTTGTGACGGGTTGTATTTCGCTAGAAACTTTGCTGCAGCCTTTATTCTTTCATCGGTTTTTTTCACATCGATGATGTATAATCCATCGTTTCGTACCTTATATATGAACTCTTTAATGTCAGCGGTTTTCTGTCTGGTCCCGATATGCACCCCTGAAGTCATGTACGTTTCTTCAGACACCATCATCGTCGGTTCTGTTGCCACAGCTTGCTTTTCTTCAGCCATAGTTGTTCCTCAAATTTATGCTTTTTTTTCCTTTCGTTTAACAGTAATTGGGATCGCGTCTTGATCATACTCAAGCATCGCGATTTCAACTGGGTCAATCATGTTTTTCGGTATCTCCGCTAAAATCGATGGTGCACCCATCGAAAGTTGTAAGGCTCGTGCGCCAATGATGCGAGCTTTTTCAAAGCGAGTATATGTCATTGTCTTCCTCCAAGGCTTAAGGATAGGTAGAAGCCCAAATAACAGAAACCTTTAAAAATATTGCCCTCAAATAGACCTATTTTCTAAAGAGAACAGTAATTTTAAAGAAACGGGGGTTATTATTTTAGCTCATCGGTGAATTCAGGAAGATCAGTTGCAGTTGTTCTGGTGAGTAACTCATCGTCTAATGCAAGCTGCATATCAACAATGATATCGCGGAGTAACCGGTCAATACGGTTATTTTCAAATTCTTTAACTCCATCAATGTCCGAATAAATTTTTCCCATATAGCTTCCCGCATTTCTGTGGATTTCTATATTGTAGAGAACTTCCTCCATCTTCTAGCACCCTCTTTCTCTTTATTCACCCAATAAAATACTATACCTATAATAAACTTTTGGAAAAAATAACTTCTTTACAGCATTCGTTCAATGAGTTTATTGATCCCGTCTTTTCGGTATCCTAAAGAGCCTTTATTCACAAAAGATCTTTTGATAGTTCGGTGGCCTTTCTTCGGTGGGTTGAGCCGGAAAACTGGTTTTATTTCAGGTATTTCTTTGTATTTTACTTTATTATCCAGGATTGCTTCAGAGAGTTTTTCGAAACTATGATAGGGTGTTGCACCTTTAAGATATTCTATGGTCAAGGGTTTATCACCAATGAGTTTTCCTCTGGCGGAAATTAGCTTTGCCAGTGTTTCTTTGTTGATTTCACCCCAGGTAGTATAGTCTTTCACCATATGAAGCATCCCGTTATACACCACATTTTCTTCAAGGAGCACACAGTGATTCACTCGAGTTAATCGCAGTAATTGCATTGTTTTCTTGATATCCGGCTTTATATTCACCGTGCCTCTTACTCTGACAACTGCGTAGACCATAGACTCATCCCTCCGTTTTAACCGGTGCGGGTTGTTCTTCTTTTGGTGGTATGCCAATACTTCCTTGTATAATTCCAAGTTTATTCATTTCACTAGAGGTAATCCTCATCTCTGCATTCTTTTTCAAGGCATCATAAACTCCTTTTGCATAGTTGACGACCGTCTTTGTTTTCCCTTCGGTGAACGCCCAGCAGTCGTTCACTCCCGCGAGGCGGAGGATCTTCTTTGCAACCTCACCGGTCGCAAGCCCGATTCCACGAGGAGCTGGTTTAAAAGTGACTTCGACAGAACCACTTTTTCCTGTCACACGAAAAGGAATCGTATGTGGTGTTCGGCACCCGCATTGCCAGGATCCGCAGCCACGCCGAATTTGAATCATATTCATTTTTGCATTCTCAATTGCTCGTTTAATACTTAGGCCGACTTCTTTTCCTTTTGCTTGACCTAAACCGACAAAACCGTCTTTATTTCCCACGACAACGGTGATAACAAATTTGACTCGTCGCCCAGAGTCTGTCATTCGTTGTACCATTTTCACATCGATAACCTCATCTTCGACACTCGGCAGTAAAATATCAACGATTTCCGGCTCTCGCAGCGGTAACCCAGATTTCAAAGCGTCGCTCATCGTAGCAATTTCCCCGTTTTTCACCATTTTTCCAAGTTTGGTCTTCGGTGCCCACATAACTGGGGCAGTCTCCTCGTCAAATTGTCTGCGTCGTCCTCTTGGTGCGTTTCCGCGTCCTCGTCCATCCATATTTATTCCTTGCCTCCAATAATCTTTGTTTTTATCTCACCGACAATCGGTTTGATGTCTTTGTTCAAGTGTGTTCCATTTATCCGATCATCTTTTGGGAGTATCTCCGAATCATGAGGGCATTCAACCCCTGCGTCTAAGACTCCTTTTAATGTAGCAAATACTATACTACCAATGGTCGGATGGTATAACCCGATGTCCAGAACGCCTTGTTCGATTCCTTTCTCTTTTGCTCGTTTTCCTACCAGTAAACCAGTGAGATATGCAGCAGGCGTGGTTGCAACTGAATATTTCCAGCCATATTCTTTGGCCAACTCATTGGAGAGTGCTGACACGAGAATCTTATCGCCCTGGGGGCTGTATTCTATGAACTGAACGCGAATTGCTTTCAGTGATTTTCTAACGACAATCCGCGGTTTCTTACTTCGAAGCAGTTTGAGTCTCAAGCGGTAATCGGTTTTTCGTTCGCGATGTCTCCGTGGTTTCACATGGTACCGTGGTCCTTTTTTCATTGTTTTTCCTCCTTGATGATATTGTCAGCAAGAAGATGTGATTTCAGATGTTGTTTACTCCTAAAGACACCACCTTTTGCCTTCCGATAGTACACACGATAGGTGTGTGCATCGATTTTCATCTCCTCCCGTAATTGTTTCAGATACGTCCTGATCGGGCGAATCGTTCGAATCCATCGTTCCTTTTTTGGGAGACGGGAGTGTCTTGGCCCCTTTCTTGATCCTTGACCAGTTCGTCGTCCTTTCTGTTTCTGATGGAGGATATGTTTATGTCGTCCACTGGAATTCCCTTGTTTTTGTATGCTTTTAATTGCGCCACCGTTCACTAAAATCGAAATGTCATTCCTAGTTACCGCTTTTGCTATCTCTTCAAGTCTATCTGGATCCATCCAGACTCTTGTTCCACCGCATTTCATTATTGATGCTGCCATTCTGCGTTGATTTCGTAGATCAGTCATGGTTACTACCTCATGTTTAAAACTCTTATATCTAATTCGCCGGCTCGTTTCGCAATGTCTAGGCGTTTTTTTGTTCCAACAGTGCCACCAATGCGTACCGCCTGTTTCTTCGGATCAATGGTCTCGAGTTCTTTCACCGTGTGAATCATCACTTCTTTAAAACCAGAGGGGTGCAACCCCCGGACTATCTTTGGTGAACGAAAACCGACGCGTACTTTACTGGGTCGATACTTCAAGTTGATGCGCAGCTTTGATGTATATCCTGTAGGGCGTCGCCAGTTCTTCGGAATGCGTTTATACCGGAATCCCTCATCTCGCAGAAAATGTGGGGTTCGCTTCTTGATTTGTCGTCGAATCACTAGTTGCTCTTTCTGTTTGTTGTCGAGCTGTGGTTTTATTTTTGGTTTGTAGACTCCTTTTTTTTCCTCAACGATTTCAACGTCATGTATTTTCTTCTCGTTGGTTTCTTCGGTGTCTTTTTTTTCTTCTTTTAGCTCTTTAGTTTTTTTGGCAGATTTTTCTTTTTTCTCTTTGAGTTGACCAAGGATTTCTTTTGCATTTTTCTCTGTTATTCCTTTCAGTTTTGTCAGGTCCTTTAGCTTTGCTTTTTTGAGTTTATCCATTGAATCAAATCCATTATCGTAGAGGAGTTTTGCTTTTGCTTTGCCGACACCTTTTAGTGCCTCAAACTCTTTTAGAACAACTTCTTTTGTCATGATTTACCCTCTCTTTATAATATAGATACCATCTTGGAACACCCGAATATCTCTGTTTTTCACTTTGGTTGCCCGTTCGATATTCGCCGCGGTTTGTCCTATCTTCTCTTTGTCGATGCCGGTGAGTACCAGGTTTTCTCCTTTAACCTCAATTTTGACATTTTCAAGGATATCTGCTCTTCGTGGGGATCGTTCTCCAAGGAAATTTTGGATCACTAGATGGTTTCCGTCAACACTATTTTTTATCGGGAAATGCGAGAATACTGTTTTCATCGTACATTCGTATCCTTGTGTAACACCCTTGATCATATTTCTGATATGGGCTTTGTAAGTTCCAATCAATGCTTTTTCTTTTCGACGAGGTGACTGTGAACACGAGATCTGTATAATGTTGCCGTTAACCGCAAGATTTAGCTTCGGATGTGATAGGAGCTTTGACATTGCTCCTTTTTGACCTTTCACCTGAACAGTTTTTCCCTCGACAGTGATCTGTACGCCGTCAGGGATTTTGATTTCTTCTTTTATCTCAGCTGTCTTTACCATATGAATCTCACACTTTAGTATACATACGCGAGGAGTTTTCCTCCGATGCCTTTCTTTCGTGCTTCGTCATGAGCGATAATACCCTCGGTGGTCGTGAGGATAAGTAACCCGAAATCACGGGCGGGGAGATACCGCGCCTCCCATTTATCCATCTCTTGGACTTTGATTGGGTAGCGTGGCTTAATGACACCGCAGTTGTTGATACTTCCCAGAAGTTCCACCTGATAGATGCCTGCTTTTCCGTCCTCGACGTAATCGTAATTACCAAGATATCCTTTCTCTTTTAAGAGATTTAGGACTCCGCCAATGAGTTTTGATGAGGGTCGGATAATACATTTATGAATTCCTCGCATCTCTGCGTTTCTGATGATTGATAATGCGTCTGCCAATGGATCGTTTAACATAATCTTCAACAACCTCTAATCATATTTTTTAAAACCCAATTCTTCTGCTTTATCTCGGAAGCATTGTCTACAGAGATGAAGTCCATAGCGTCGTATGATCCCACGTTTTCTGCCGCATTGTTCGCATCCTATTGTCCTACCGTACATTTTCTTTCGCTCTTTGATCCTCATTCTATGACCTCTACACTAAATACTTCAGTAATAAATTTCATAGTTGCTTCTCTGGTGAGCTGATGCCTCTGCGGGATTTTTCGTCGGTCAATTCGTCGATATTTAATCCGATACCCGGGATTTTCCACAGTGACACAGATATCCATCCCGAAGATCCCGATATTGGGATCGTACTTCTGTCCCTCAAAGAGTGTATGATCCGGTACTCCAAATGAGAAATTCCCTTGATCGTCAAATGAGTATTCCGAGATTTTATTCTCCCGTATTTTTAAAGCATTTTTTAAGA
>CABMCU010000090.1 GCA_902384685.1 uncultured archaeon
CACTAGGGGAAGATCGATGTACTCGACAATAAGTTTCGGGTCATAGGACGTCCCTGGATTGTCCGCCCAGTAACACCCGTTTTGAAGTCCTGTGTCCGGCCCGGGGTCATTATCCAGATAGTCATTACAGTATTCCCGGCAGCATATAGAGGGCGTCCCGGTTTTACTCACATCGGCTCTCCCTGTGGCGTTAAACGTGATCGAGTTATAGCCGCTGGTGGACCAGGCGACATGGCCATATTCAGTCCCTGTGAAGTTATCATAATCATCAGAATCGAGACTGCCTCCTTGTGTCCCTCTCATGGCACAGACGCTCGAATCCGCGTGTTGATATCCGTAGATTTGGAGGGTGGCGTTCGTCACCTGACACGTGTCAGGGAGACCAGAGGTGTTAAACATGAAAAACCCTCGATAGATCCAATAAAAGTTACTGGGCCCAGATGCTTCTCCAGCGGACAATGCTGAGCCATCATATTGATGATTCGCATAGGGAATCCCACTGGTGGCGTCATGGGCTGTATCCCAATTACAATTATTACTAAACCGAATGTATCCATCCGAGGTGTCAGCATACACCGTCGTCGATGGGTCCACGACCACCGGATATGTCGCTGACGCAAACCATGATACTGGCGCACCAGCCAACAGGTAATATTCGTTATTCTGTTTGATCAGGCGATACCGCAATGTAATCGAATGACTCTCATTGTTGAGCTCCCAGGCGTACCCGATCGGGAAACTAAACTGTATGTCACCACCCAAGTCTCTGAATGCTATAAATGAGTCGTTTGTATCGGTGCTGAAATTCCCGGTCTGCGCCGTCCCATTGAGCAGCGGGGTTAAAGCGCCGAAATTCAGCTGCGTCACCCAGACGAGCCAGGAGGTTTGATTATTCAGACCATAGTTGCTTGGCGGATGCGTCCGTAATGCCGTAGACGCCTCCGAGGTAAGGAGGAGTTCTTCTTTGAGTCTCCCGTTCTCGATCGTCCATGAGGCGTTCACCCCGGTGAACACACCCGGGTAGACGCCCGTGTTCCCCTGAATGGTTCCTTTGCTGCTCCGGATGGTTTGAATCGTCGCGGTACCCCAATCACGCTGAGGATCGACATAGCCGATCCTGAGGAGTTTACTCCGGATGACATGAAGTAAGGGATCCATGTCCTTCTCGTAGGTGAAGGCGACGGGGTAGGTGGCGTTGCTCCATCGTTTGAAATAGACATTCATCACATTTTTTTCATTTCCCGCGACATATCCATAACGATACGCCGGGTGCGTGGGACTCAACCGTTGTAGTGTACAATTGATGGGAGTCCACTGCCCTTCCTCATCTTTGTAGTTGATGGGGTCACCATAGCACTGAAGGGTATATGTCCCTGTCGTGGTGTTATAGTAGGTGTTCCAAGTTTCACCTTGTTCCACGATGCCGTTATTGTCGCCATCGCCTCCTCCTGCAGAGGGGTCGGTGAGATTGATCGTCTCGTTGGTTGTGTAGGTGTTTTTCAGGGTGCAGATGCTGAGTGACGCATTCGCGGAGACGATGAAGTTAAACCCTTTGGTGTAATTCGTGTTATTTGCATAGTCGACCACCCAGATACTATAGTTATACATCCCATTCTGCCAGGTGTCGTTGAACAAGTATGTGTAATCATGCTCGGAGTTTACATAATGCTCCATCGAAAAATTCCCAGTCGTATTATCCGGATAGGTGATATTTACCATAACAGATTTTATGCCGCTTTGATTCTCGAAGAAATCCGCGTTTATCCATACATTTGACCCGAATCCCACGGGATCTGGGTTGTCAACAACAGAGATGAACTCAGGGGCTAGTGTCTCAATAAACATGGGTTTTGTATACACATGGGTGTTATTCTGGGTGTCTCTTACAGTCAATGTAATGTTATACTCCCCGGGTTCTGTATACGCATGGCTGGTGTTTCGATTATAACTCATGTTGCCATCACCGAACGCCCAAGACCAATTCATCACTTGATACGCACCGGCAGATGTATCTGTTAGATATACGGTTTTTTCTGGTTGTGCATCTCCGCTAAGACTGAAATCTGCTCTGAGGAGGTTGACTGAGAGGATTGTTGAAAAGTTCGCGGTTTCATCCAAACAATTCTTTAATGTTAGGTTCACGGTGAAATTTCCCTCATTATGATACGTATGGATCACACTCTCGTCATAGGACATGGTATTGTCACCGAACCTCCAAGTCCAGTTCAGGGATTCTGATTGTTTGTTTTCCAAACCTGTCACCAATCCGTCGCATTTTGTTTGTTGTTCTACTGCGACCATCTCCGAGGTAAACGTTTTTAGAAGATCGGTGTCCCAGGATGCATAGTCATCCGACTTTGAGACATTCACTCGTAATGGGTCTGACCAATCGGTTTTGACATTTGGGTTTAGTCTATTGTCTTTGGCTTGAACTGAGATAGTGTAGCTTCCAGGGAACCACCACCGAATATTTATCGTACAGTTTTCACCTGATGCATACGGTCCCATCCAATTACTATAAGTATATTCTTGTTTTGAACAAATTCTTCGTTCACATCTCCATTTGTACCAAATGGTATTACAATTGGGAGAGGTCGTATGAGACATGTAGGTATGTTTTTCTATTGTTGCTACTTGCGTGTCTCCCCATGGTCGATGTGGCGGGTCTAATCCGTCACATGGTGGGTGTAGATAGAATGCTGGTGACTCATAGGTATCATCTGCCTTATAATTGGAATCCGAGTCATCAAAAATATTTATGAAACTAAGACTTTGATCGACTCTTTGATCGATTCGTCCGCTTGAATTGTACAGAGAAACGTTGAGTTTGTACATTCCTTCTGGTGCTTCTGGTGGTAATGTGATATTTACACTATCGGTAACGTTTAATGGAGACGAAAGGTTGTAATATCTTTCTGTTTCGTATTCATAGAGATGGTCTTCTGAAATAAGTGTTGCTTTCATCAGGATACTATCTGGTAAAGAGGTTTGTATCGTGTAATTTATCTGGACGGTATCATTAAGCGTGTTGGTGTCTTCAGGTGAGTCCTTGAGTTGGTAGCTGATGTTTTGGAACCAGCAGTTTGGGTATTCTCCGATAGCCATGACGCCACCTAACCAAGTACCAAATGACATCCTCCCAAAATAAATCCATCTAAAGATGGGGGTATCCGATAAGGTACATTTTATGATAGTGTAACATGAAGGAACGCAAACCATTCTGCTTAAAACATATCGACCCACGAAATGGTC
>CABMCU010000091.1 GCA_902384685.1 uncultured archaeon
ACAGCATCTACGGAGATCATATAGGACAAACAAAGATCGGTGATTTCACCAAGTGAACAAAAAAAGTTAGACTCCAATTCATCCACTGGTTAAAACCAGTGGTATTCTTGGAGATTTTTTATAAAAAAATCACTCAGGCAAGCACTTGAACCCAAATCTACAGGAAAATTATAGTCCTATTTGTTATTCGCTACTAAGATATAACAATATGCATAATCCAATGCTTTCAAATAACGAAACAATCACAAGAATCTGACCTAAACCTCCCATTTCAAATCCAATACTTTCACGGAATCCTTGGCCATATGGGATTGCTGCAGAAATAAATAATGAGCGTAAGGTATCTACTAAAAAAATCGATTCAATAAATAAGGGGACTAACACGAATAATAAACCCCCGATATACTTTGATTTTGTTTTTGCAAAGACCTTGAAATACACAGCAATAAGACCGATCAAGAGAAACATACTAATACATACAACAATAACACCGAGTGTCGGTAGGAATATTTCAGAGGTCGAAAGAGGCGTAGTTCTAATGTGAAAATAAGCAGGTATATATGCACCAAATTCATGAGCAAGAGCGTCAGCAAAATCTTTGATTCTATTATTTGCTTCAGTAATAAAAAAACTCGATAGTATCAATCCTAAAACAGTACCACTAATAACCAACACAACTATGAGGCAGATTGCTTTTTTATTGTATGTTGATATTTTTACTTCCTTTATCGGAGCTTCATTTTTTATCGGAACTTCATTCATTATCGTGGCTTCATTTATTATCGGAGTTTCATTCATACTACTTGTCACCTTATTTTATGCACTCTATTCTTTATTTGATTTTTTCCCAATTTTATCCCAAATCTCTGTAAAATGTTGTTTATTTGCCTCAAATGGTTCAGTTGGAAAATATGTTTTACCATATCCCCCACCAACTGAGGTTAGAAGGCCATTTTCTTCCAAAACTTTAAGATGATACCGGATTGTTTTATACTCAATTTCAAGACTTTTTGAAAGTTCATTTGCATTTTGTGGCTTATTGATAAGTTCTTTAAGAATTCTACCTCGATTAAATCCTCCAAGAGAATTGGCGATGAGCCAATAAATGACGTTTTTTAGAGAATCCATGTAAGAAACCTTTTGACAAGGAATTCGTCATCTTATTTAATATGTTTCTTAAAATTTGGGAAGAATTCGGGAAGAATTCGGAATCAATTTGTAAAAAATGAATATATACGAACATGAGGTTAAACAATATTGTAAAAAAAAAAATTGAGGTGAAAAAAAATGAACACAAGAAAAAAACTCATCGCAGGACTCATGGCTGCAATGGTCATTGGAACAATTGGAGCAGTGTTTGCCACCGCACAAACCGACGGAACTACCCCAGATAGCACCCCGCAGAAAATGCCCCGAAACAATACCCAAGACCAAAATAGAACTAGGTTTTTTGACGGTAATATGACCAAAAGAATGGGCAAGTTCGGATGTTTCGACTATAATTTGACAACGGACCAGCAAATAGAATTACAACAACTCATGACAACTCTCAGAGACCAAAATGCGACTCCTCAGGAAATGCAGTCAGCAATTCAACAGAAACTTGAGGAATTTGGTGTGTTCGACACACAACTCATCAACCAGATCGCGCAAACCGAGCAGCGGCTCACTATTCTAAATAGAGAAAAAGAACTCAGAAACCAAGGGTACAACTGGACTGAAGTACGGAACATGATACAGGATGAATTTGACCTGCAAAATTCGAAGAATGGGGACTTGAGTATGACGCAAGGACAGGGATTTGGACGAGGACCCGGTCGAGGACCACAAGATTTCATGGCAGGTGAGAACCTCGATCAATAAAATATTCCACCCCTATGAGAAGGGAAAAAATCTTGCCTCTTTTTTCTCTTCTTCATCTCATATAACGATGAATGCTGTGCCAGATTATAACCCCTTTTCTTTCCGCGAGGTAACTTGGCACGACTCATTTTTATATGAAATTTGGGGAGAAATTGGGAAGAAATTGGGAGGAAAAAATATAAATAAAAATATCTTAATTTATTCGGATAAAAAATAAACGGAGGTTATTGTAATGAACGGAAGTTTAGAAATGAAAAAGAAATCAGGTAATAAAAATATCATTCTTATAGTTTCGATTAGTGTCGTGGCGATGTTTCTCAGCGGGTACCTTATTGGTGGATCGCTTAGTTCTATAGCGACATCATCAGACGTCAATACAATACAACAGCAAGTAAGTACCACTCAAAATCAGAATACCCAAGCGGAAATACATAACATAACATATTATTATAATACGACGTCTCTTGCACAATTATATCAAAATATCAAGGACTCAGTGGTCGTCATAACAGGATATGTTCTTCAATACTCATTTTTCGGTAGGCAATATTCCACCGTCCAAGGATCCGGTTTTATCTACGAAGATAAAGACAAAATGGTCGTGATAACTAATAAACACGTAGTCAGCGATGCGGAAAATATCACGGTTACCTTCTCAAACGGAGATGGATATCCTGCAACCGTCATCGGTTCTGATGCTTATTCGGATTTGGCAGTTCTATCGGTAAAAGCACCCCTTAATGAGTTCCAACCTCTTGAAATCACCAGTTCCTCAACATTACAAGTAGGTGATCCTGTTGTCGCTATCGGTAGTCCCTTTGGATTAGGTGGAACAATGACCACTGGAATTGTGAGTCAACTCGGAAGAACAATACAAGATTCTGTTGCAGGAAGTTTTCCTATCGCAAATATCATTCAGACAAGTGCTGCGATTAACCCGGGAAATTCAGGGGGGCCTCTCTTGAATTACGAAGGAGAAGTAATTGGGATTACCACGGCGATTATACAGAACTCAAACGGACTTGGTTTTGCCATCCCATCAAATACAATTCTTCGTGAGATAGAGCTACTTATCGAGACCGGATCCTATGATCAACATCCCTGGTTAGGAATAGCAGGTACTGACATGACCTACGAAATCGCTCATACTATAGTAGTAGATGTAACCTACGGGTGGCTTATTACACAAATAACAAACGGAGGAGCCGCTGACTTGGCAGGATTACAGGGTGGAAATAATCAAATGAGAATCAACGATGGATGGGTGGTTACCGGTGGAGACATTATCATTGCTGTTGAAGGAACACGCATCGTCAATGGAGATACATTTATGTCATATCTCGAGGAGCATACGATGCCAAATCAGACCATTACTCTCACCATTCTTCGAAACAATCAGACTCAGAATATTTCCGTCGTACTGAAACAGCGACCAAGCGCGAGTTAATCAACTTATGAGTTGTGCCAAATTCCCTTCTTTCTTTTCACCTTCTTAGCTATCTTTTTTAGCACAATTCATTTCTTTTTCATTCTGCTCAATCTGACATTTTACTATCTAAAAAAATAAATGATGTAAGAACCGATGAGAATAGAGTGGAACTGTATGAGTAAAAAAAGAGTGCCTCAAGACAATGAACAATTAAATATATTTTCTTCAAAATCAGATGAACTAATTGCAAAGAATGTAACGTTGAGCAATGAATATATTGCGACATTCACTCAAATTATCTTTCAAGATTAATAATTAATTTTTCCTCTAATTCGGAACCGAATTGGGAATGAATTGGGAAAAATGAATATATACTTTTGAAGTTTATTTAGGGATAATGATGAATTACGTGATTAAACATCTGACAAAACACAGAAGATGATCTCCTCAGTAGCCAGTGACTATGAAAGAAATGAATAATGTAATAATAGAACTGCAAGATGTGAAAAAAATCTATAAAATGGATGGCGTAGAAACCCCAGCGCTTCGTGGCATAGACCTGAAAATCAACAAAGGTGAGTTTGTCGCCATTATGGGTCCAAGCGGGTCAGGGAAATCAACGTTGTTACACATGGTTGGCGCGCTAGATAAACCAACATCAGGGAAAGTGCTTCTCGATGGCGTTGACATTTCAACATTAAAAGAATCTGATCTTGCCCGTTTACGTGGGAAAAAAATTGGCATCGTCTTTCAATTCTTCAACCTCCATCCGACACTTAACGCACTGGAAAATATTGAACTGCCGATGATTGTCGTAGAAAAAGATAAAAAAGAACGACAACAAAGAGCCCTTGAATTGTTGAAAGCAGTTGGGTTGGAACATCGGGCGCAGCATCTGCCATCTCAACTTTCCGGCGGTGAACAGCAACGCATCGCGATTGCTCGTGCATTAGCAAACGAGCCTGAGATTATTCTTGCAGATGAACTGACCGGAAATTTAGATACAAATACAAAAGCAGAGATCATGAATTTTTTATTACAACTCCAGAAGGAGAAAAAAATGACTGTGACCGTGATTACCCATGAGCCAGAGATAGCACAATATGCTGAAACAATCATTCATATCGTTGATGGAAAAATAAAGACAGGAGGTTAGAAAATGAAGAAAATATATTATATAATCACAGGTGTATTGAGTTGTTTGCTTCTATTCAATACAGTAGGCAGTTACAACGTATCAGCAGCAGGGCTACAGTTGACCTTTACCACAAACCCCACGATTGTCGCACCGGGAACAAACGGGTACATCGAAGTGAATCTGAAGAGTATCGGGATTGCAACAGGCGGTATTGATATTACCGCGACCTCGTGGGATCCAAATACCGTTATTCCGCAAGGCAACTGGGAAGTTGAGGTTGGAAATTTGGATAACGGTGAATCCTATTCAGTCCTATACGAATTTAAGATACCTATTACCGCATCTCCAGGGTTATATCAAGTACTTTTTGAAATCAGCGGAGGAAACGCGATCAGACAGACTGCTATTATTCAGGTGCAAGATGCAAACGTTTTAGACATAACATCAGTGACTCCAACGGAGATCTCAATCGGAGAAGCAACAACTATTCTTTTTAACATCACAAATAATGGTGGAGTAAGTTTACAGAATATCCTGTTTACCTGGGAAGATCCAAATAGCCTCATTTTACCCGTTGGAGCAGATAATAGGATTACAATTCCCTCAATTAGTGCTAAAAATCACACGGAGATTCCCATTGTTGTCATGGCAAGTTCTGGTATTTCTCCAGGTGTTTTTCCGCTGAAGATATTACTAAAGTATTATGATCAGACTGTAAAACAGCAAACAGTGAATTCAACAGTCGGTTTGCAGATCAGTGGTAAAACAACATTTGATATTGTGCTGCAGACATCAACAAGTAGCACGACAACTTTTGCTGTCGTAAATACCGGAGCAAATACAGCCTCATCAGTGGTTGTTTCAATACCGACACAACCAGGTTATTCCACAAGTGGCACTTCTTCGACAAGTGTAGGTAATCTTGATGCGGGTGATTACACCTTAGCATCCTTTTCACTTACTTCTACGACGAGCAATGTAACTTTTAATGGAACCAGGCAGTCAGCCTTATTTAATAGAACAGGAATGAATGGCCCACCATCAGGTGGGAATTTCACCGGTGGTCCAGGTACGTTCATGAATAATTCCTTCTCAAGAATGGGAAATAACCAGCTCCTTGTTCAAATAGCGTACACTGATGTATTTGGAGTGAGACAGATTATTCAAAAGCAGGTGAGCCTTTCATCACGCTCATCAAGTGGATTTTCGTCTCGAACGGGAACACAAAGTAGTTCTGGAAATTTCAATGGAGGATTTTCATCTCAATCACAGTCGACAGGTTCAGGTAACAGCCTCATATACGTCGCCATCGGTGTGGTTGGAATTATCATCGTTGTTGCAGTTATTCAACTCGGACGAAAGAAGAAACTGCCCCATTTCTCAAAGTCGTTAAAAGGAAGAAAAGAATGAAATTTGCTGATATTCTGAAACTATCCCTTAATAGTCTTACCCATAGAGGGTTACGAAGCTGGCTGACAATCCTCGGGATCATCGTTGGGGTTGCCGCAGTTATCGCCATGCTCTCTATTAGTGCAGGGATGTCTCAAAGTATGAAGTCACAGATGTCTAACTTCGGCGCAGATGTTCTCACTGTAAGTGTTGGACGAACAAGAGCATTTGGACCAGAAAGTGGTTTCGGAGATAGATTTCAGCCTGGTAGCACCGGTGGTCCACCAGGATCATCAACATCGACAACGACGACAACAACTACTCCGACGTTAACTGATAAAGATCTCCTCACGATCTCCACAGCCGAAGGTGTAGATACAATAACAGGAATTATTTCTGGTCGAATAACAGTTCAATATCTTGCACAAACGGTCACGGTAACGGTCGAGGGTGTTGAACCATCTGCCTGGAATACCATGACAACCTCCAAACTAGCTTCAGGAAGGTTCCTTGAGTCAGGAGAAAGCACAAGCGTTCTTATTGGAAATGGTGTTGCGAATGGAATGTTTGATTATAATTTAACGATAGACACCCAGATTAGAATTGGGTCAAAAACATTCACGATTATCGGAATATTAGCAGAATCTGGAACGGGTAGTTTTGGGGGGGACGATCGAACCATATTTATGACAATTCAAGCCGCACGAGAGATTGTTACTGATATTGGAAGTAATGAATATTCTTCAATACAAGTGAAAGTCATCGATACGAATGCTATTGATCAGACTATTGAAAATGTTAAACAGGCTTTATATACTTCTCGAATGGTCACCTCAGATACCGCTGATTTTACGGTCACATCACCAACATCGATGCTGGCAACCATTCAAAGCACCATGCAGACTTTAACGTTCTTCCTGACCGGTATTGCTGCTATCTCTCTTCTTGTAGGAGCAATCGGGATCGCGAATACTATGTTTATGTCCGTAATGGAACGAACACGACTTATCGGCATTCTGAAATCCATAGGAACACGGAACTCAGAAATCATGAAACTGTTCCTCGCTGAATCAGGAATCATTGGCTTCATGGGAGGGCTACTCGGCATATTCCTTGGGTTCATTGTCGTAGGTATTATTTCCAGCGTAGGGATCAACATTATGGGTCTGAGCAGAATGGGTACGAATGCCTCAGTGGCTATCGTGACCCCAGAACTCATCTTGTTTGCATTGTTATTTTCGACCATCATCGGGATTGTATCAGGATTGATTCCCGCACGAAAAGCTTCGAATCTCCAAGTTGTAGAGGCAATGAGGAGTGAATAAAATCATGAAACAAGAAAAGTACACACAAGCGTTAGTAATTGCATCTTCATTTTTTTTCTTGATCGTTTGTTTCAGCGGATGTACATCGAATCAAAACACAAATAAAAATCAAAATATCCTTAGTGGCACATGGGTCGGAAATGTCCCGATGACGCAGCTTGGTAGAACTGGGAATGCAACCGTTTCAAAGATAACCTTTTCAGGGAATACCGTAGAAATGACTGTAAACACAGGACAAGGAACATTTATGACGAACTATACTTATAGGGTAAATGGATCGTCATTGGTTTTCGAACCACAATTTAATGGAAGAGGTGGATTTCCTGGAGGACAACCATATAATGGTATACAGCCAGGGAATTGGACAAGACCACCGACAAATGAAACAGGACCCATAAATGGAACACGTCCCTATAACGGGACACGACCTGGGAATTGGACAAGACCAGAGAACGGGACATGGATTCCTGGGGGTGGACGACCATCGATGTCAATATCTTTTACCTATAGTATCAATGAAGACCATACTGTTCTTTACCTCAACGGAGCGGAATTTCGAAAAATATAATTTCGTTCGGGAGAAATGTAAGTATTAAGTTTTTAGTAAGAACCATTTTATATAAAATAGTACAAGATATGAGATAAGAATTATCAAAATAATTTTCGTATGTGATAATCGCTATTTCATCAGTATTCGGGTATAATTTGGGAAAAAAATATATAAGGGGACTTTTTCTTTTATTTATTCAAATAGGGGAGTTTAATATGAAAACGAATCTGAAAGAAATGACAAGTCTCGCACTTGTGGTAATTCTGATTGGAACCATCTTTCTACCAATTCAAAGCACATCTTTACAAGCTAGCATCCCGCAGAATCCTTCAAAGATAGGAAAAAGTACACAGTATTGGGCGCTTGTTGTTGGCATTGGTAAGTATGCGGAAAGTCCTGAGTCAAATCGACCGGATATGATTCCAGAAGCAACCGGTTTCAGAGACCTTCTCCTGCAAACATCTTGGTGGTCTGCAGACCACATTAAACTCATTACGGCGGAGAACGCCACGAGAAGTAACATCATTGCTGGATTTCGTTGGCTCATCAAGATGGCTAGCGCTGATGATGTCGTGGTCGTGTATTTATCAACACATGGTAACTATCTGCCCCTTGACATTCCACCTATAGATGAGGCGGATGGTCTTGATGAAATGCTTGTTACCTATTGGGGATTTGCCTATAATACTTCATTCATTACTGATGACACGATTAATATTCTGTTGAACCAGCTGAAAAGTGATAACGTCTGTCTTATTGTCGATAGTTGTTATGCAGGCGGGTTTAACGACCATTGGAGATTTCTGAAGAGCGCCCCTGAACAACACCGTGTTATTCTCATGGGGTCCTGTGAGGACGAGTTGTCTTACTCCGGTGGTTTTGCCCCCTATCTTATCGACGGCTTACGAGGATACGCAGATAGCAACAGAGATGGTATTATTACTGCTGAAGAGGCATTTGCCTACGCCCAGCCGCGCAGTAATCAAGAACAACATCCTACTATTTATGATGGGTATCCTGGAGAATTTCCTTTAACTACCGACACGCTCCAAAAATCATCGTCATCCTCTGCATCATCTCAACAGGAGGATAGCAGGCTAATTTCAACTCCGAAAAGCATGGGTGTTTCAGCCGAGACATCAGTTCTCTGCGGTTATGTTATCAGCTCTAGCTCTAATCAGCCGATTAATGACGCCCTCGTCACAGTCTCAAGTCGAATCAATTACCAAGAGACCTATACTAATACGACAACAACAGATTCCATAGGGTTCTACTTCATGCATGTCCCTGCGGCGCGCATTCGTATCACGATATCCGCACAAGGGTATTGTGATAAATCTAACTATCAATTACAAGTCATTGATAACCACACCTATTGGGCGAACCTCTCACTTGTCCCTCGCCCAACAGAGACCGCAGTGATCTGCGGTTACATCTCTTCTGAACAAAATGGTACCCCTCTCGCTGCAAATGTATCTCTCCAATGGCAAGGAAGTCAGGTTGATACCTATCGGAATTCAACCGTTGCGAATGAAAACGGATTCTATCGGATGAATGTAGCTCCCGGGCAAGTTGATGTCGACTTCTCTAAAGACGGGTATTACAGTAAATCCTATAATAATCTTAACCTCTCTAGCTCTCAGATATATTGGGGAAATGTTACGCTTTATCCCTTCCCTCTTGAAACATCCTCTGTCTGCGGCTATATCACAGATAGTACAACAGGTACACCTCTACAGGGTGTCCGCATAGACGTTACCTGGGTGAACTTCTCCATTAATCAAGAATACACACGGGAGGCGCAGACAGATGCATCAGGATTCTTCAGCATGCCGATCGCACCGGGAGAACTATACATTGACCTTCGTGGATATGAATACAATTATTACGATCCATATCGACATGATGCTCTCGCGGGAAAATCGCTCTGGATGAACATCTCTCTCCAGAGAAATAGTATCAGCGTCGATATCGCCAAGCCACTACAAGCGCTGTACTCGAACAATCAATGCATTCTCCCCTGGTCATCTACCGTGATTATTGGTCCAATCGGAATCGAAGCAACTAATGCAAATTTTGACTATGGGCCAGGGGGTCAATGGCAGGTGCAAAAAGTTGAATTCTACATCGATGGTGCTTTAAAGGCAACCGTGACTTCGGAGCCGTACCTCTGGAACTGGACTGCAAAAACCTCTGGAAAACATACGATCAAGGTCATCGCATACGAGTTTGACAACGATACTGCGAGTAAGGAAATCAAGGTCACAAAATTCTTGTAACCGACCACGTTGCAATTTCGTTCCCGTTCAATATCAGGAAACACATTTCCTAGAATATGGATAAGGATAGATAGTTGGAAATAGTGTGGGAATGATTCGATGAATTCCTTCATTCTTTTTTTACTAGAAATGTAATAATTAATAGTATCCTTTTAGTGCGAATTTGTCTTGAAAAAAAATGGTTTAGAGCTACGTTAAAAAATTAAAAAGGGGATATCGACTCCATTTTACCGATGAACATATTTTATAGAAGATGATTTCAAACCCTTAAAAATATAAATCTACTCCCCGCCAGGTAGGGAACGCGATGTATTAATAAAAATCATTAACGCGGTTTTAACTCAATGTTTTTATGCGAATCAATGAGGAAAAAGAAGATTCCACGATTATGAGGAATATCCACCAATTTTCAACGTTGGATCACCGAGAAGAATCCATTCTTGAACCATTTTCGCATCAATAGCACAATTTTCTCCCGCGGGGAGATTCCAATCAATTGGGTAAATTTCTAAAAAGTGAATTAACGTCTGTCGCCAAGTGTCCCCGATAATTGTTGTCCCATTTATGTATTCTCTAAAAAACTGCAGTTCAAGCAAATCCATACCGCCGCCATTATATTCAAATCCACAATACCCTACATTTGTTGGCCCTATTGTTGCAATCGCTCCTTTCTTTTGATTCTTTGTTAATTGCCAGCCTAAACAAGATGATTTTTCAATTTTACAAACATGACATCCACTTAGAATACAAACGGGATACTTTCCTCGGTTGTTTAATAGTGGGACATGAAGGATTGAAAACAGACTTGCTGTTTTTCCTGCAGGATTTAATGTTGCCCATAGATACGTGTTTCCATGACCCGCAAAATATAAAAATCCACATCCATTGTTAATAGCCCGAACAATGTGTAATCCTAACAGATCAAGATTTCCATTTGAATACCAAAGTTTAATGGGGTTAAAACCAGTCATGACATCAAGGGCTTTTTGCGTCATTATCTCTCCTTCCAATCCTGGATATTCAACGAATGTTTCTCCTCCAGCAACAACCATTGTATGAAACCAAGACGGATCTGCTGGGGTTGACTCATACTGAATAATTTTATTCACGATACCTCGTACTTCACTAGTTTCATAGCAGGGGAATCTTCCTAATCCAATTTCTGGAGTTAGATCCTGTTTTATATCCTCTGCTTTACTATTATTATACCACTCTCCAAAAATGCTATCATTATCAGAATCCCATGAAGAAAAATTACCCTCAGCATTATAAATATCAGCATAATATAATTCACTGGTAAAATCAATAGGAACATCTTCCTGAGGAATATTACTGCATCTTCGTAGAGGTATTAGTGCTTGATCGCCGACAAAGAGCACATAGGAAATGTTCCAGGAATCATATACATTTTTTATAAAATACTTGATTTTTTCAGCATCATCTCTCCCTCGTGCAGGGAAATATACACTATCATAGATATCATCAAGTGTGACGATTTTGGTTATGATGCCGTGTTGTTCTTTATGTGCCACTAATGGTTGTAACTCATTTGAAAAATCCGCTGGTGTGATGATGATAAAATTATATTTACTATCGTTAATAGTCGCTTGTGTTTGAATCGGTATCAGTCCCAACCCACTACAAATCAATAATCCAACGACGATAAAGGAAAACCCCTTATCAAAGAAAACAATTTTTCTCATAATTCTTTCCCCTTTGTAGGATTATATAGAACTGTTCTCCTATAAAAATATACCTTTAGAATGGGGATGTAGAAATCCTTTTTTATAATTGACTATCATCCCACTCGTAGGAGGTGAGATAAGGGATGTATCTCACCAAATTCATTCAGGATGGGATGATAGTCTTAAAAAGAATGAA
>CABMCU010000092.1 GCA_902384685.1 uncultured archaeon
CAGATATTTTTGTAATGGGGACGATTACCCAACTTCGAGAGCTAGTTGGAAAGTTGCAGCGTCATTACGCTCGCATCCAAGCAATCGCCGCTGAACTCGCTGTTTTATTAGAAAAAATCTCTTAAAAAACCTAGTCCCAAAAAAGACATTAACTCATAGATGATTCTAGTTCAGAAGTCCTATGGAGAACCTTGTCTGTCCTCTAGATTTTCGCTATGGGAGAAAAGAGATAAAAGACGTTTTTGGCGAAACAAGTAAACTACAATATCTCTTAGATGTCGAGGCTGCACTAGCTCGTGCCCATGCCGTAGTCGGAAATATTTCGAAGAAGGCTGCTGATGAGATTTCAAAGAAAGCATCGGTGAAATATGTCACAGTAAAACGCGTCAATGAAATCGAGAAAGAAACTAGACATGAC
Organism: uncultured archaeon; assembly: GCA_902384685.1. Classification (GTDB taxonomy): domain Archaea; phylum Thermoplasmatota; class E2; order DHVEG-1; family DHVEG-1; genus SM1-50. The sequence goes on from CABMCU010000092.1 coordinate 419, forward strand.
ATCATGGCAGTCACGAAAGCTTTAAGTGAGGTCTGCACTGGGAATGCAGGGAAATATGTTCATCTAGGTGCAACGAGCTATGATATCGTTGATACCGCAAATGCATTGCAGTTTGCAGCGGCAACTGATCTTATAAAAGCTCAGGTTCGGGAGTTGCGTGTCACTTTTGTCGATCTAGCGAAGGAATACAAGAATACAATCATGGCGGGACGGACCCACGGGCAGTATTCGATTCCTATCACTTTTGGTTTGAAGATGGCAGTATACGCAATGGAAGTCGATCGACATCTGGAGCGACTCCATGAATGCAAGTCACGGTTGCTTGTTGGGAAGATGTCTGGCGCAGTCGGCTCTGGTGCTGCGATGGGGAAGTACGCCTTGAAAATCCAAGAACTGGTTATGGCTGACCTGAAACTTGGGATTGAGGAGGTAGCAACCCAAATCGTGGGTCGTGATCGCTACATTGAACTACTTTCTGTTTTCGCAAATATCGCCAGTAGCATGGAGAAATTCGCAACTGAAATCCGGAATCTCCAGCGTAGCGAGATCGGTGAGGTCTCCGAGGCGTTCGAAACGAAAAAACAGGTTGGCTCTTCGACAATGCCGCAGAAACGAAACCCGATCCTCTGTGAGCAGATCTGTGGACTCGCTAGAGTTATTCGAAGTTTTATCATCCCTGAATATGAGAACGCGATCCAGTGGCATGAGCGAGATCTGTGTAATTCATCATCAGAACGATTCATCCTGCCTCATTCATTGATTATGACGGATTGGATTGTGTTTCAGATGAACAAGGTGTTTAAGGGTCTGCAGGTGTATCCAGAGCGTATGCGAGGGAACCTGGATAATTCGAAAGGATTACCAATGGCTGAAGCAGTCATGACAAAATTAGTAGAGAAAGGCATTGGTCGAGGAGACGCCCATGAGCTGGTTAGAATCTGCTCTCTGAAGGCAATCAGTGAAAATAGACAACTCCTCTCCGTTTTACTTGAGAATCCGAAGGTTGCGAAATTACTTAAAAAGAAAGAACTCGAAGAAGTCATGAACCCGCGAAACTATCTCGGCGTTTCCGATAAGATCGTTGATAATGTTATAAAGAAACTAACGCGATAGAAAAAAGGTGCAGAGCTATGGAAAAACTCGAAAAACTGACCGCAAACACAGAAGAAGTCGTGACCATTGAAGAACTAAAAACAGTGCTTAATAAACAGAACCCAAAAGCATACATCGGCTTTGAACCCTCAGGAGTTGTGCATCTCGGTTGGAAGATCTGCACCAACAAGATAAAGGATTTTCTTTCCTGCGGTTTTGATTTTACCGTGCTGCTTGCCGATTGGCATGCATACATCAATGATAAGCTCGGAGGAGATATCGAAAAAATTAAACTCTGTGGTAAGTACATGGAGGATTGTTTTGCAGCGATGGGAGTAGACACTGGTAAGGTAAGGTTTGTGTACGCAAGTGATTATGTAAACGATGACAAGTACTGGGAGTTAGTGCTCAAGACGTCAAAAGCAACATCGGTCGCTCGAGTGAAACGTGCAATGGATATTATGGGACGCGGGGAAGAAGAAGCAGAAAAAGACCTGTCAAAATTATTTTACCCAGTGATGCAGGTCTCTGATATTTTTTATCTTCAGTTGGATGTCGCATACGGCGGGACAGATCAACGTCATGCGCATATGCTCGCTCGAGACGTCGCAAAAAAAATAGGACGAATTGCTCCAGTTGCGATCCATACACCACTATTAACTGGCTTGCAGGCTGGTGGTCGCATGAACCCTATTGAAGCAAAGATGAGCAAGAGTAAGCCAGAGACTATGATCTCAATTCATGATCCCCCTGAAGCAGTGAAAAAGAAACTTAGCAAAGCATACTGTCCGGAAAAGCAAATCGAGGGAAATCCCGTTTTGGATATATGCAAGTTCGTCGTATTCCCAGACCTTGACGGAAAATCCTTTTTGATTGAGCGACCTGAAAGATTTGGGGGAAATCTTGAATTTACAACCTATGAGGCGCTAGCAAATGCATTTACCGCTGGACTTCATCCGTTAGATCTAAAAAATGCGACAGCAAACCACATCAATAAAATCCTTACGCCGGTTCATACCTATTTTGAGAAGCATCCTGAGAATTATAATAAAATGAAAAATTTAGGAATCATACAATAGACCATTTTTCCCAGAGGAAGAAAGATATTCTAGCTACGTGATTTGAGGCACTTGTATAAGATCCGTGAATGAATAACTAAGACCATGATAAAAGGAAGAAAAAATTGAACCTACTATTTACCTTCATTACATGGTTCATAGGGGTTAAACGCTGGATCTCCGAGTAGATTTGTTTGATATATCGTACAGTATTTTTCTACATGGAAGGTTGTATCCCCTTCTGCTGTAGATTTTATATCATTATTAATCTGCTGTTGAATATCATATGGTAAATTGTCTATTATCGAGAGAGGCGGTGTCCATCGGAATGTAATATTAATTTGTGCTGGGAGGAAAGCATTTTTCGCATTCCTTAGTGCGGTACCAAGATCACTATTTTTATGAAACATTTCGAGGTTTGCATGTTCAAAAATATATTGGTTAAAGTATACAGGAATATAGATACCTCTTTTCTGATCACTCCAGGCTTTTAAAAAACCAGCTATACCAAATCCCACTCCCTTGCTACCAAACCTCGGTTCGAGCGCACCATAGAACGCTGAAAATGTGGTTGGAGATATATATGCATTAGCACCTGCATGCAAATATGCGTTTGCTAGAGAATTTGTAGGAAGGAAACCATCGATTTTACCTGAACCACATCCTTCAACCATCATGACAGATGGCCCCATTTCAGTGTTTGACACTTCTCTGACACTATACTGTCCAACATTCCCTAAGGGAGTTCGAAATAAGAGGCCTGGAATGGGAGTATAACGTGCAAGAAGTTGGTAGACGATCCGAGGTCGTCCACCGATACTATCCAGCAAGACGTCCCCTGCGACTTTTTGAAACCAAATCGCATGGGAATCTGAAATAATAAAATTGCTATTTTGTTCAAGTTTTCCTCCTATTACAAGCGTCGAACTATCCCCCAGTGCATTAATCCAATATTCTGAACTGAAAAGAGATGCCCAGTTTTGGATACCTTGACGTCTTTTTGCTTCTCCGTAAGTGAAAAACAATTTGTTCAGTATACCATCTTTTTTGATTTCCCGAAGTGCTTCAATACTATATCCTACTCTTTGAGCAGCACCTCGTTCTGCACTTTGAGCATTAAAACCACCTTGTTCAAAATCGTTGACTATTCTTTTAACCAAGAAATATTTTTCTCCACTTGGGAACTTAATAGGCTCTGTTTCACCCAATAATTCTCTAATTGCAGTCAAGATTGGTAGCTTTTGCATATCGGTTCCCGCACCAGTTAGAACCGCAGCATTGTTTTTCCAATCTCCTAAATTATCGATGACTTTATCGTAAAACACAGTTCGGGCTATTAATGCACTTGCATCCTGTACATCAAAACCAACAATACGTCCAACAATGTTTTCGACTTCAGGAAACTCAGAATACATATCATTCTCTAAATAATCTGAAGTATAGGGTAAAAGAGAATATAGTTCAGGATCGACATTACCATATATGTAATCACTAGGACAATTTGTACCATAAAGACCTTTCTTAGGATTGCTATAAGGGTCACTATATGCACTACGATAGTAATACTGTGGTAGCATTTCAGCATCGCCAACTAAAGCGATATAGTAAGGATCTCGATCACATGCTATTTTTAGGTGTTTTTCAAATTCTGTTATATCTAAATCGACATTTGAGAGTTTAGCAAGTAATTTATTTAATGGTACATGGATATTCTCATATACATGTTGATTAATGAGTGGAATCAATATCGGGTTACCGAAAACTTGTGTATTTCCTGGTAGATTTTTTCCGTTTAAAATTTTATCGTCATCAGCAGCAAAAGCAAACGTAGGGTCAGCGAACACAATACCTTTGTGATAGGCAGCCAGATATGGAGCAATTGAGGATAATTGTTTCATCATCGGATAATATGGATTACTCAGTTCTTCCACGGAGACAGTGATCTCAAATGGTGCGGAATCTATAACAGTATAGCTAGAAGAAAGTGACACAGTCAATTCTTCTCCGCCACTGTCATAATACACTGATTCATAATGAAGTCTGTCCTGCTTCAAATTACCTTGGGAATCCCTTAATGAAGGATTAGCCCCGGTTCTAACATAAGGTGCAAAACTGCCTGTGACAATAATGTCATCTCCAAATTCATCAATATATTTTGGATCCTCAAGATTTTTCAGATCAAGCTTTACTAAAGCATATTTATAATTAGACGGAATGGTAAATGAAAAACTTAACCCTGCACCGTAGCGTAAATAATCTACGATATGAGATGGGAAACAATTGCCTCCATTCAGTACACCATTTTCATGAAGAACAACGGTCGTATTGAGAACCTTGGGAGACCATGCATCTCTTGGATCTGTAAGCGTGATATAATTTATATCATCAAATTTTTGTTTGACTACATCTATGGATGTATTTAAAATATCATCAATATCGGTGAATCGTAATGTTGTTCCATATCCCTTAAGATTATCACCACAGACAAACGTGAATTTTACTCCGAGTTTATTGAGTTCTGACTGAACTGAATTATTCACACCATCGGTGATAAACACAGGGATCGACAGATAGGATGCAATGGGTGTCGCAATCAAACCTAAGGTGTAACCTGTTTCGTCATTTTGGATAAGCAGTGCTGCATCACTATGATTCCAATATGTTTTAGCGACATCAATAGACCATGCTTCTGCTGATTGTGTATTGTCCATAAACAAGTCCACTGGGATTTCTATCTGATCGCTAATAGCTCTAGTTACCGCACTAGAGGGGTCACTATAATTCTCAACGTAGAGAGGGATGATTTCTTGATTTCCGACCGCATCATAATGCACAGCAAGAGGTGTAACAATTAAGGGAAAAAACGGGGTTTCATCTGAGATAACTATAGCGCTTGGAACGTTAGAATAACTACTCTTAATAGAAAGATAACTATCAATAGAAGCAGAGTTACCAGCTACTTCAGATGGCCTCCATGTATATACTCCGATAGAGGCAATAACAAGTATTATGACTCCAACTAATACAATGATTTTATCATTCTTATTCATATGTTAATCCCCATGAAAGAAGAAAATTCTTCTTTACTTTCATATTCCTATCTTTCTATATAATATTTTCTATTATAAAAGCAATGAGTTTTTAGGCATAAAAACATATGTTTATGAATATATTTAATAAGGAGACGATTATTACCACCAAAAAGGAGAAAAAAGTCTATGCCAGGTGATGAAGTATCCCCTCAACTGCAAGATCAAATCAACAGATTACAACAAGCACGAGCACAACTTCAGATGATTACACAACAACGCCAACAGGTAGAGATTCAACTCAAAGAGACCGAAGAGGCACTAAAGGAAATCGAAGCTGCAACAGAAAAGACACCGATATACAAGAGTATCGGTACACTACTCATTAAAACTAAGGGAAAAAGTGACATTAAAAAAGAATTAATTACAACCAAAGAATCACTCGAACTGCGAAAAACTACGCTGGAAAAACAAGAGGGGCGTAGCAGGGAGAAACTTACAGAGTTACAAAGTAAGGTGGAAAGCTCCCTGAAATTAGCGGATGGAACAGGAAATCAGAATGGCTAAAAAACATATTTTTTCAGCACATAATGATTTTAAGACCGAGTTTTTTTATAAATTTTTTCTAATTATTGGAGGCATCCTTTTAATTATTTACCTTATTGAAATAATACTACATCCAATTGGATTGAACGATGCTACTATTGGTACTATCCTCGCGTTTGTGATTCTTTGTTTAGGCCTCGGGTTAATGCTATATTTTTTTTCTCGTCAGTTTACGAAACTTTCACAGATTGCAGATGAAGTAGAACAGAATGAATCTCTTGATGACGAAGAAGAAACAAAAGAATAAATATAAATATCAATTTTTATTTTCCGAAACGTCGTTTTCTATGCTGATAGGTGCGAATTGCTAATAAGAAATCACGTTTTTGGAGCGCTGGCCAATAAACATCGGAGAAATAGAGTTCTGAATAAGCCATCTGCCATAACAAGAAATTAGATATACGTTCTTCTCCAGAGGTTCGAAGGATGAGATCAGGGTCGGGTAAGCCACTGGTATATAGATAGGATGAGACTGTTTTCTTAGAGATATTCTTGACTTTGAGTTTTCCTTTTTTTATGTCACTTCCCATATGTTGTATAGCTTGAATGATTTCCTCTCGACCACCATATGCAAGTGCAATATTCAATTGAAAGGATTTATATGGCTTAGTAATCTCCATAATAGAATGTGCTGATTGTTGAAGATCTTTAGGTAGATATTCAAGGCGACCGAGAATCCTTATCCTTACTTTATTCTGATGAATACGAGAGTCGTTCTTTGCTTTATCCAATTCCTGTTTCAACAAGAGCATTAGTGTCTTGATTTCTTTTTGACTTCGTTTGAAATTCTCAGTGGAAAATGCGTAAATCGTCAGAATGCATATACCAAGGTCGAAACACCAATCCAGAACTTCCTCGATTTTTTCTTTCCCGAATATATGTCCAGCTTCCCAAGATAAGTCGAGTTCTTTCGCAAACCTACGGTTCCCATCCATGATTATCGCAATATGTTTCGGAAGCGGACGTTGTTTAATTTCTTCGATGAGTTTGTAATCGATAAACTCAGTAATTTTTTTCGAAAAATAATTGTAAAGAGAAGATCGATAGAATGCTGCGAATATCCTTTTTCCTGTTGTGCTACGAAGTACGTATTTTTCCCATTCATCGATTTTTTTTCCTGCCAGGAATCTTAGTGATGGTTTCTGAGAACTGATAGCGTTCCCTCCTGATAGATCAATACCATTGCCATTATATAGATTTACTGATATTCTTCTCAAGATAAAAAATTAATCAAAACATATTTCTTTCATTTCTTTCGCATCATGAATACGTAAATTTTTTATACATCAATATTTTGAGTAGCTTCGGAAATCTCTTGTGTAGTTTCTTGAATTTCTTTTTCGTAGTTCTCCGGATCCTCTAATGCCCTGATTGTATCCTCGAGTTCTCTTTTTTCGGTTCCATTTATTATCTTCATTTCTAGGATTTGTTTCAGGAGAGGAATAGCATCGGGTCGTTCTTGTTTCACAAAATTATAGGTAAAATCCTCGATTTGGAACCATCCTTTATATCGCCATGGTTTTTCTATAAAATCTTTTGTGATTTTAATCATGAAATCATACGGAGCTGGCCCTATAATCCCAGTTAAAGCGCCTACTAGATATGAATTATATTTTTTATTGTCAAATGCTTCCTCGAGATCTTCAATGAGCAGGGATATCGAAGGGTCTCCTATATCCTGTAGAGCCAACATAGCTTCTTCATTTGCCATTGAATCATCAGATTCCTTTTTTAAAAAAGCGATAATAGCGGAAACAGCTTGTGGATCCTTTGTTTCACGAAGAATCGTTAATGCAAAAAAACAACTCCAGGTAAATTCGGTTTCAAGGAGTTCAATAAGTTTGTATGTTGCATGGCTGCCTAATTGAACACATTCCTGGAGGATATTCTGTGCGTATCTGTGCACCTCATCTTCATCTTTATTGTAAAATTCCTCAGTATCAAGTGATTTCAAAAAATCGATATACTTGCTGAGCATCTCTACCTGGTCTTGCATGGTTACTCCCCAACATAGTAAAGTAATTTTCGTTACTTAAAGATTTGTTCGATTGTTTCTTCTTCATCACTAAGAGACAGTAAAAATAAAGGAACAACAGGGAATACCATTTGACTACTTAGATCGGTAAATACACTGACGAAGCCGACGATAATAATGTTCCTAACTAGTCCTTTGAAAAACGATTGTCTGTTCATCGGATACCTCTTGCAAGAAATGAAGTTGATGTTAGTGTCCAATGCGTTTTCCTCGTTTCAGGACTTCAGTAGAACAAAGAGAATACCTTAAAAGGAAAAAAGAATTACGAGGAATCGAGAATATGCCAGCAGTTGAAGTGAAGAATTTAGTAAAGAAATACGGATCCATGGATGCGGTGAAAGGTATTTCATTCTCAATTAACGAAGGTGAAATCTTCGGGCTAATCGGCCCGAATGGTGCAGGAAAGACCACCACCTTACGAGTCTTGTCTACCTTACTGTCCATTAATGGTGGATCAGTCACAATTTTAGGACATGATCTGAGTAAACACGCTACGGAAATCAGAAAACTCATCAGTTATCTTCCTGAGGATGCCGGAGCATATAAGAATTTGACTGGAAGAGCGTATCTTCAATTCATCGCAAACTTTTTTGATTCGAAAGAGACACCAACGATGGTGCAAAAAGGAATCAAAATTACAGATCTTGGAATACGTATCGATGACCGCGTCGACACCTATAGCAAAGGGATGATGCGTCGATTGTTAGTCGGAAGGGCTTTAATGACCAACACAAATCTTGCCATCCTTGATGAACCGACCTCAGGTCTCGATGTCATTAACGCCAGGAAATACGTAAACTCGTCAAGTCCACAGCACAATCAGGTACGACCGTTCTGCTATCATCTCATAACATGCTCGAGGTCGAGTACCTCTGTGACCGAATCGCCTTGATTTCAGATGGGAAAATAATAGAAGAAGGAAAACCAAAAACATTAATGGAGAAATATAAAGCACGGAATATCGAAGAAGTCTTCATACGGACGGTGCATGAATGAGCGGACTTGGGAACATCACAAAAAAAGAGATACGGGAGTTACTGACACCAGCGACGTTTGTCCCGATTATCCTTGTCGCTTTGATTTTTGCAACTATGGGAAATAGTATGCAAGGCATCCAAAAACAATCAACAACCTCACCAATCATTGGAGTCATTACAGAGGATAACAACACCTTAGGTGTCTATGCATCCACACTCCTGCACACCTATGCGAAATCTGTGTACAACTCAACCTCTGCTTCTAATCTTAAAATTGGATTAGAAACAGTCACACAGCAGAATGGTATCGCTGTCATCATCATCCCAAAGAATTTCACAGAACGAATCACTCAGGAACAACAAGGAATGCTCCAAGTATATTGGATAATGAAAGGTGCAGGACTCCTAGACACGATCTCATCAAGTGCCCTTGAATCGCTGATTGCGTTCATTAATACGAACATATCGAAAGTGTTGATCAGACAGAATTCCTCGGTAAACGCATCCTTTGTTCTTTCACCGACCCGACGACTTGAAACGACGTATTTCAAAGACCGGGAGTTTGTTGGAATTTCACCAAACACCATTTCTGGGATGCTAACGTCTCAATCCTTACTCATCCCGATCGTGATGATGATGATTATCATCATGGCAGGAAGCATCGTCATTACATCGATGGCGCTTGAAAAAGAGAATAAAACCCTTGAAACGTTGCTGACATTACCAGTGAAACGAACCAGTATTGTCGCTGGAAAGATTATTGCGGCAGCATTCATTGGACTTATCCTTGCTGTCATCTACATGGTCGGTATGCAGTTTTATTTCACTGGTTTCCAAATTTCAAGTGGTGTGAACCTTGCGACGTATGGCCTTGTTCTAACCCCAGCAGATTTCATCTGGATTGGTGTTTCATTGTTCCTTGCTCTCATAGCTGGTCTTTCACTCTGTATGCTTTTAGGGACCTTTGCTAAGAACTACAAGAGCGCACAGACCCTTACCTTCCCTATCACCATGCTTGCTATGATCCCGATGTTTATCACCATGTTTGCAGATTTTGATACGCTCCCTTTGGCAGTGAAGATTTTTACGTTCGCTATCCCGTTCTCTCATCCGATGATGGCGTCACGTGCGTTACTCTTCCATGATTATACATTGGTGATCGGTGGTATCGTGTATGTCGCTACTTTTGCATTAGTTACAATCAGTATAGTAGTGTGGGTGTTTAAGACCGATCGACTGCTCACGGGGACAACAAAATTCAAGTGGTTAAAACCATTCATACGACGTCGACACTAATTTTAAATCATCAAATTGATATAATCGAATGATTCCTAGATGACAGAAGGTAATTATATTCTAACCAGGGAGCAAATCTTTTTATAGCATAACAACTACTCTTTTTGTAAGGGGATATCGCATGAAGAATCATAGTAATCATTCAAAATTACGAATATGGGAAAAAATGTGCGAATGG
>CABMCU010000093.1 GCA_902384685.1 uncultured archaeon
AACCAGAATTGCACCATCCATAATCGCAGCGCCGGAAAGCATAGTTGCCATCAGCGTCTCATGACCAGGTTCATCAACAAACGATACCACCCGAAGCAATTCGGTTTTCCCTTTACAATTAGGACAAATTTTTTGCGTAGAATAACACGCAGGATCATCACACGTTGAACACTTATAAAATGCGGTATCCGCGTACCCAAGGCGGATCGAAATACCTCGTTTCAACTCCTCGGAATGCTCATCGGTCCATTTACCAGTTAACCGTTGGGTGAGCGTAGTTTTCCCATGATCAACATGTCCGATCATTCCGATATTGACTTCAGGAGGTTTCGAAAAACTCATTATTGTTCCTCTTTCGTCTCCTTGGATGATGCTACTTCCTTCGTTTCTGTTTTTCCTTCAGCTTTTATAATTTCATCAATCGGTTTTGCGCCAGGTTTCATGACCTTCATGTTTACCTGGACGATCTCCTGGTTTATTGTGTTTCCTCGAACTGATTTCTTCTTCCGTTTCCCCCGTTCCTTAGGTTTATAACCAAGACCTTTACTCAGTAGTAATCGTCTTCGAGTAGAACCAGGTATATCGTGTCTCATCGGAAATCCATCTTTATCCGTTCCACCAGTGATTTGTAGTTTATATCCTGGAAGTGAGACGAAGATACCGTCAACTTCATCGTTGATTTTTTTACCAATCAACGAGTTAGCATGATGACCACTTACAGTAATATTGTACGATTTTCCAGATTCTACATCGTTTACAACCACTTTGAATTCTACCATGGTTCTTTCTCCTTATAATTCTTCTTTTTTCAGAGTAATCTTATAACGTAGATTTACAAGAAGTGGAATGGCGAGTATTTTATAAATCTTCTCCTTAACAGGGAATCACTATCTAGTTCTACGATTTTTCACAGAGTTTCTACCCTGTTTTTCATTATCTTTAAACACTCAAAAAGAATTTAAGGAATAAGATCATTCCAGTTCGAACTTTAATCATGGATTAAAACGTGAGAGAATGTACACTTTGACAAAAATAACTGATACAATTCGAGTGCCTCCAGAGCGATTTGGTGAAGATTTAAATGAGGCGATACGAGATATCGTTCAAAAAACGTTTGAAGGGACAATCCGCCGGAGTCATGGGTTAATGGTAATTGTTGATAACATCACGCCCTTAGGCGACGGTATTGTAATTCATGGTGATGGTGGAATGTATCAGAAAGTGGAATTCGAAGCACTCACCTTCAATCCAATATTACAAGAAATCGTCGATGGTATTGTCTGTGAAATTGTTGAGTTCGGTGCATTTTGCCATATTGGTCCTCTTGATGCCCTATTGCATATGAGTCAGATTATGAATGATTACGTCGATGTCGACACAGAAAGCGGACGTATTCAGGGGAAAGAAACAAAACGGGTACTCAAAGTTGGTGACCCGCTTCGAGCACGTATTGTCGCTGTAAGTTTAAACGAGTTGTCTGCGCGGGAAAGTAAGATAGGCCTTACTATGCGGCAGCCTGCACTTGGCACCCATGAATGGTTGACCGAACCAAAAGATGAAAAACAGGAAAAAAAACGAGAAGAACGAAAAGAAAAACGGGATGATCGGAGAGGTCGGAAATGAAGAACTTAAAAGCTTGTAAAAATTGTCATCTCTTGACGGAGAAGGATCGTTGTCCGAATTGTTCCGAGCAGACCGTTAATCGATGGCGTGGGTACGTGATAGTACGTGACCCTGAGCATTCTCAGGTTGCAAAGAAGATGAATATCCTAAAACCTGGTAAGTATGCATTGAAGGTTAGTTAAGAATGTATGTGTTACCTGATGATTTGAAAGACACATTGAAAGGGTATATCGGGGATCTCGTAGACGAGGCTGAACTTTTAAAACTCCTTAAAAAAGAAAAATACATTGTTTCTGTAGGAGATAAGGTGACATACACCTTACTCAAACACGGTATTACTCCTACTCTTTGTATTATTGATTATAAACTAGAGCGGAAACCATACCCGATGGAAATAAAAACATTTATTCAAAAATTTAGTACGACTCGTCTTCAGATAAAAAATCCTCCTGGAACTATTACTGATGAATTGTGGGATGCGATTAAAACCGTTTTTAAAAACCTAAAAAACAGCCCTGTTTGTATCGAGGTGGACGGGGAAGAAGACCTTGCTTCCTTGGCCGCAATCTACCTTGCTCCGGGAGGCGTAACAGTAATATATGGATTGCCGAATAAGGGGGTCGTAGTCGTGAAAGCAACAGCAACAAATAAACAGAAAGTAAAAGAAGTATTAGATAGAATGTGATGTACTATGGAAATTGAGATTCAATCAAAAACCGATAACATCTTGCTTGGAAGAACAGACGTGCATTTTATTATTCTTCATGAGGGTGAAGGTAGTCCAAAACGAGATCTGGTGAGAAGCGAGCTGGCTGAGAAACTGAACGCAAAGAAAGAAACTATCATGGTTGATTTTATGCGATCTTCTTTTGGTGCTCGTAAAACAGTCGGTTATGCAAAAATTTACAAATCTATTGAAGATGCGAAAGCAGGTGAAGCAGATCCTATTTTGAAGCGTAATGGTTTGGGGACGAAGAAGAAGCCAAAGAAGGAAACAGCCAAAGAAGGCGACGAGAAGAAAGAAGTACCAAAGGAAAAACCTCAGAAACCAGAGCCGAAAGCACAACCGGCGGAAAAACCTGCAGAGACGAAGAAGGAATAAAACATGATGAAACGAGAAGTGTTTAAGGTCGAAGGTGGCAAGATTGTACGGCAACGGAAAAGCTGTCCAAAATGCGGTGATGGCGTGTTCCTCGCAAACCATAAGGATAGATTAAGTTGCGGGAAATGTGGGTACACCGAATTCATAGCAAAGAAACCAGACGCCTAAATAATCTGATTAATTAACATCTTATATTACAAATTTTTTCATTGATCGTGGTAAATCAAATTTTATACCTATTAATATCTTATCAAACAAGTGAGATTTGGAAAAATAATTATATCAGATATGATACTATATATGAAAGTTTGAATAATCGTAAAAAAACATCAATAATATAAATTACATCGATTATTAACATTAACGTAGGGATTGTAGCTCGTATGGATAGAATAGTATCGGATACGATTTGATAAATTGCTATAAGTAAAAATTTAAGACATACTCTATAGTTTTACCAAGTTTAATTTTGGTTTGATTGGTATTTCTATCAGATAATCAATATTCAAAAAACATATAATGCGATTATTGTTGAACCAATCGTTCTTCATCAAATAATAACCTGATTACATCTAAATCTCAAGTGAAATCCTTGACAAAATTTCGCATATGAATCTTATAATTTTTCAAAAAATATAAACAAGATTCACCATAGGAAATTTTTTCTTTATTTTATTATTAAAGAAAAAGACAATTAAGGTAAGCAAAACCTAATAATTCTCATAGTGATTAGCCGAACACGTTGGGCCTGTAGTGTAGCTTGGATATCACAGAGGCCTCCGGAGCCTCTAACTCGGGTTCAAATCCCGACAGGTCCGTTAATTTCAATAATATCTTCTGAAAAAAAGAATTGAATAGCGAGAATTTATTTCTTCTCCTCCTTACTTTTCTTGGAAAATTTATACAACAGTATACGAAAGGAATAATTTTTTCCCTTTATTTTCTATTAACGAATCCGTAACTTTATATCTCATATATTGATGTAGGGTCATTCTTCAACGAAATTTCAAGTGCAGTGAGTGATTATGGGAGAAGCTGAGAAGATTCAAAAGAGTTCTTTTTACGTCTCCCTCTCAAAAGATGGAGTCACCACAAAGCTTGAAAGCGATAACGTCTCAGAAATTATCGGTCTCTTTAAAGAAGATTCGTTGGAATGGATGGATTTTACTGTTGACAATATTAATGAGGATAGTTTTGTTATTGCAACTTCTCTGAAATTTAGTTTACAGCTTGTAGCTAGTGTTCTTTCAGATCGATATTCATCTTATGAGGATTTAGACACGGAATTAGGTTTAATGCTACCCGCAGTACGTGTAGATCAATTTGACGTAAAGGTCTTACCTCTACTTATTTTTATTAGAAAAAATTTGCTTCTTACAATTCATCCAAAGGCAGTAGTTCGATTACAAAAAATTTACCGATATGCCGAAGTTTTCATGAAGAAAATCCGTCAAGATCTCCCTTGGAATGATAAACTCACTATTCTGTTGACTCGAATCATTGACGAGAACAACCAGAAGAATTTCAATGGTCTGCGAATGATTGAAGAAGAAGGCGATGAACTTGGAAAATATATGGTACAACCGACTGCGCCACGGACTCAAATCGGTAATGACATTTATAAAATGAAACATGCTCTTATCACCTATCTCAACACACTCTGGGCTTCCTGGGATGTGATTAACTCTTTACGATATGGAGATGCAGAGACAATAACGGATAATCAGAAACTACTGCAACATGTCGGAATTTTAGGAGATGACATCAATAGACAGATCGCCCTCAGCGAACATATGAGTGAGGTACTCGCATCAGGTCTTGAGGTACTTCAAACAATTTATAACAATCAGTTGCAGATGTTAAATAATCGTCTTGCGTTTTTAGCAACCTGGCTTGCAGTTCTTGGTACTGCAGTGCTAGTACCAAACACCCTTGCAACCGTGTTTGGTATGCCAGGATTTGCATTCTTGGACTGGAAAATCTCTGTGGCGTTAATATTATTGTCGACATTTCTATCTGGTTATCTTATGTACGCTGTAATGAAGAAGAAAAATTGGATACCACCAAAACTTGAAGGCTAAAAAAATAAATACGAGATGTGATTCCAAGATCATTAAAAAATCTTTGGTATCATTCTCCAAGGGACTTTTTTCATATATTCTTTGTAGAGTTCACCATACTGTTTTATTAACAGTTTTTCTTCATCGATGATACTCCAAATCATTATTGGTATTGCGATAATAGCGATTATGAGTGCGAACACGGAATAGAAAAACAACGCAAGACCAAATCCGACGATGAGTAGGGATGTGTAATGAGGATGTCTGATGTATTGAAAAATTCCGCGAGTGACGAGTTGTCCTTTATAAGTTTTATGCCAGAAAATCTCCCATTTAAAATAGACAAAAGTACCAAGAAGAAAAATGGTAAATCCTAGTATAATCGTTATTAATTTAGGTAATGGAATTTCCCAAACACCATAACATGCGGTAAGTGGCCCAATGAGAATAATAAGAAGCAATGGTGCATAGTGTACAATGAACAATGCTCGTAGTTCTTTGGGTGGCTTGTAATGGAACATAGTTGTTATATGATTTGTATACCGCCTTTGCCAATCTCGATATTTTGTGGTTTGAGCGTATGCTTGGTGCTTCGCATTTTCATAACGGCAAGCTTCCGCCGATCCATGGTCGGATCAAGGCTGAGAATGATGACGCCGTCTGCAAGGAACTCTGATAGCCCGTCGCGGGAGTAATTTGTAGAACCAGATGGAAGTTCTGAGGTAACAACTGCTGTACACTTTGATGTTTCTAATGCGTTCATGATATAATGGAGATGTAATCGTCGAACTGGAAAATTACCAGTCGATATTTCATCGTGATCTATGCTGTCGGTCTCGCTGGCGAATTCCGGATTATTAATGTAGATAGGCATTTCAGAAAGGGGGGTAATAGAATCAAGAACGACGCGATCATAATTTCCAGAAAGAATTTCGTTGACCATTGCTTCATAGATAAGTTTTTTATTAATATTAAGGAATAGGAATTTTACTTGTCCACTCTCGATTGCTGGTTGAAAATTGATACCCAGTTCTTGTGCTTGGAGTAAGAGTCCTTCGATTTTTTTATCGAGTGTAAGGTAGAGGCATTTTTTTCCTTCTTGAATTCCCATGGCGATAAATTGATAACAGAAGATAGATTTTCCGCTGCCTGGTGGACCTGAAATTAGTGTGATGCTTTCTCTTGGGATTCCACCTGATAATAGTTCATCAAGTCCTTTAATACCTGTTTTGATTCGTTCTATTTTTCTCACTGTAACTTTATCATCGGTTTGGATGAGTGCCATAATCCATCCTCAAAACTGTATAGATGTGCGTATATAATTATTTTCTCCTCTCTTTTCTCCAGTATGATTATTATTGGCATGGTTTTTAGATACTATATTAATATTTATGAAAATGTTTATATATTTATAAATTAAAATATACTATACAGATGAATGAGACTGATAAGCATGAACACAAAGGACATTAAAATCTGGATTTGGGTGCAACACGATAGAATACTCAAAGCCATCTCAAATAAAGAAGCAGGCACCCTGACCATCTACGATGATTGCGATAATATCATCCTGCGACGAACTGGACTATCAAAACAACAAATCAAAACCATTGATCTCATTTTTGCGACCTACAACCTTAAAGGAATTAGGGACCATAAAGAACCATTCACCTACTTGTGATTAGAAAGCATCATCTGCCGCTCTGGGTACACTTTTATCCCTTGAGAGGTTATTTCTAAAGAAAACACTTTTTTCTGATGGTTCGAATATCGCATCTTCAAAACTTCAATTGCGTTCTCCCGTCGATCACCTAATTGAATATTATATAATACAAGAATTCCATCTGCCAAAAACTCCTCGATGCCAGTATCACTAAACCGAGTTGGAATCTGTTCGGTCTCGGTAATCAGAAATGATGTCGCACCAGTTTCTTCAAAGAAATTGAACAGTTGTTGCAAATATACCCGGTAGTTCTTCTCTTTGCTAATCGATGCAGAGATAACAGCGGTCAGCGAATCAACCACAATTATTTCAGGATTAAAATCCTTTGGGATAATCAACGGTTTAATCTTATACGATAACTCTGTTGCTGATCCAGACCCACTCACCGAACCAAATTTCATTCGTAAAATATCAAGTGGATTAATCTTCTGAATAAGTAACTGTCCAGAATCAACATATTTTTTTGCATCCCAACCAAACACATCCATACTACGTTCGATCTTTTCGATACTCTCCTCGAAACTCACATACATGCAATGCTTCCCTTGAGTTACAAGATTATAACAGATCTGTCTGCAAAACGTGCTTTTCCCTGTCCCAGTCCCGCCCGCGACTAATACTGAGTTTCGCTTTGGAATACCACCTTCTGCAAATAACTTATCAAACCCAGGGATTTGGGTTTTCATTATCTGTTCTTCTTCTTTTTTCTTATTAGGATTGACATCAGCCATAGGAAAATCGCTCTCGTTTTTCACTCTTTAATCTGAAATCCTTAAACTCTTTATTTTCTAGAGAAGTGATCCTTGACTTATTTGAACATAGATATTGATAAGTATATTTATAATTAATACTACGCTAATTTTTCCATGGGTCACTTTCTATCCCGTTCCATCTCTTTAACGACTACTGTGTCCATTTCTCTTATTTATATTATATAAAAGCACGTTGGTAAACTATCAGAATGAAAAAATCACTTCCTTTGATTGAGATCTTTCATCATTTTCCTCTTTTTTTTCCTGTTTTTGTCGCAATGTTTATATATTGTTAAATTAATAAAATAATATATTAAAAAAGGAATTGTTATGACAAGTGAACATATCTGGACTTGGCTGCAAACAAAAGGAAAAATCTTCAAGGTTATATCAGATCCAGAGCGAGGCATTATCGAAGTCATCAATGAAAAAGGAGAAATATTCATCCGAAAAACAAACCTGAGCAAACGACAAGTTGAAACAGTTGAAAAAAACTTTTTAAATCATATCGCAAAAAGATTAAATGGACGAGAATCTTTAACATCATCTAAGAAACAAGACCTATTCGACCCTATGATTTCCTAAAAAAAACATGTTCACCCGTTTCTATCTTTTATTTTATACTACTTTAAAAAATATAGATGTTTTATCTTAAATGAACTTCTCTTTTTTTTATAAAGTATTTGATAGAATACATTATCGTGAATAATGCTGCTTGAGAAATTCAAACAAACGTTCCATCAACGAGATTCTTGGAATGAACAGCATCTTCACGGGTAAAGGATCTGACCAATCACTTTCACTTCGATGTTCATCCCTTGCTTTTACTTGAATCTTATAATTTCCCCGCTTTGACCAATTATTCACAACCGTAACTTGTTCACCGGAAGCATATGGCCCGAGCCAGGCACTGAATGTTCCGTCCCCGAAACTCCATTTATAATAGAGTATATCACCATCTGAATCAGTTGTTGAGGCGTTGAAAGTGTAACTATGTCCAACCCTCCCTATTCTTATTCCGGACGGTACTAATGGTTTCTCTGGCGATGTATTATTCCGTGTAATAAGCGTAAGTGATGGGTCGCCGAATAAGTTCATTTCATAATAACACCATCGCATACATACGCCGTTTATTTTTTTCAGATTTTCTTCTTTTGAATCTTGATTTGCTTTTCCAATAGATGTGATATTTTCTCCAAATACAGCGTCCCAAAAGAATCTGTTGAAGTATTGTGACGGGCCATTTGTACTCCCTGGGGTCCCCCATCCATAGCGAGCACACATGATTACTGCAAATGCTGCATGGTTAGTTTTTACCGTGAAGTATTCAGCCATGCAATCACCATCATCAAATGCACCTGCATAGCATCCCTGTGAATAAACAAATGGAAGAACTGTGTTTGAAAGTTCCTGAATATCGCTCGGTACCATCCTCATAGTATAAGTGGTGCTTGAGTGCCCAAGATGATCGATGAAACGTACGCCATTGTTGATACGACTAATAATTTCAGCGGTTGACCAGCCTGTATTCCATGGATGGTTCAGATCGAATCCTGACCAGTTGTGGTCATATAACCTGTCGAACGTATATGCATCAAGCGGCATTCCAACTGTGGTGTAATGATTCGCATTTGATCCATTGACCAGTTCATCCATATAGTCGTCTCCAAATGTAACCTTGTTGTCTGGTGGCCCCCAAAGATATTCTCCAACCATTAATGCACTGCCACTTGAATACCCGCCTGTATTCATATATGAAATCGTCTTTTGCACGAAATTATTTGTCTCAATGATATCACTAACAGGTGCTCTTCCAACATATACCTCAGCAACTAGGTCGACATCACCACCATTATCCCCATCATGGCGTTCACCCCATTTGTCATTATTATTATAATTGAAGGTTCCATCAAGACAGCCATAGTAAAGATCCGATGGCATAGTATCATTATCTTGCCCAGCTTGTGCCCATAACATTTTTGCTGGAATAACATCAGAATCACCACCAATGAGCACATAATTGATTCCATTATTGATATACTCATTTCGAATGAAATCCCGAATGGTTTCTGGGGTTACCTGTCCAAATAATAAAGAAACATTGGTAAGTGTTTTAATTTCAGTTTTAAGTCCTTGTGTTTCATGAGCTTCTTTGAGGGGTACAAATCCTTCTTTCAGAGCATCGGTCGTCAGGATTAACAGATCATAGCCTGAATTACTACGAGAGGCAAAAGAAGTAATTCTATATGATAATAAAGAATCAAGAAAATCAACTTTCTTTACAACTTCGCTCCTGTCTTTTTCAAGACTTCTGTACAGGTGGTTTACTGAACCTGATTGTATGGTTTTTACAACTATAGTTAATTCATCAAAGTAAGAAAGTTGTCCAGAAAATGGTTGATATTGCACTGGATATAGCAGAAGAACAAGTAGAGTATAACCTCGGAAGCTATAGGTGCCAATTGTTGAAAACAAAGTGCCTGGAAACGCATTATCGGAAGAGTAAATTGCTGGATCTGTAGTTCCTTTCGCGGAAGTCGTTGTAAGTTCAGAGAGTGCTACAGGTTGTTCAACAGGAGCTACGGTATATCCTGATCCTAACTGGATTTTAGTCCCTGGTTGTATTGTAATGTCGGTGACTGTTGTCCCTTGTGGAAGCAATAGTGAGACGCCATATGCTGGAAGATTTGGTTCACCAATATTCCATACGCCTTGGGCATCTGGCATGATTACTTCATCGTAAAATTGATTGTTTATAACTATCTGATTAATCTGCGGTGTAGTAAATGTAACAATTTTCGTAACATAGTCATTTTCATTGCTGTTCTGACCCGCAACTAATGCAGAGCTAGTTGTTAACAGTAAAACAATTGTGATAAAACCAACCTTCCAACATGTATTATTTTTTTTGAATGTGTTCCTCATATTAGATCCCTTAATAAACGATTAACAATTGTTAGTATAAATACTTAGTTTTAATTGATATATGAGTTTTGTAACTATATAAATATATTGATAAAATTCCATAACACTCACGAAAAAAATCATACATTGAAATAACAAAACCTTTTAACACCATGGCAATTCCCACATTATATCATGTATCCTCTTGACCAATGTAAAAAAGAAATCACTGCAGAACTTCAAAAGGTTGTTACAAAATACCATTATAACGAAGAGATCCGACTAGAGATACCTCCAGAGGACATGGGTGACTTTGCATTTCCGTGTTTTTCCCTTGCACCCCTTTTTAAAAAATCACCAATTGAGATAGCAAAAGAGATTGCGGCAAAAATCTCAAAAAACAAATGGATCAAAACAGTTGAAGTAAAAGGGGGATATATCAACTTCTTTATAAATACCACCAGTCTTACCACTCCGACAATCCAATCAATTTTAGATAAGAAAGACACATACGGTTATTTAAAAAAAAAGAAGAAAAAGGTCATTATTGAACATACATCCGCAAATCCAAATGGTCCGCTGCATGTAGGACGAGCACGAAACCCAATTATCGGCGATACCCTTGTACGTATTTTCAAGGCAGCTGGTTATGCTGTTGAATCACAATTCTATCTTGACGACATAGGGAAACAAGTTGCAATTCTCGCCTGGGGTGTTAACAACATTAGACACGAATGCATTCCGATATCTGAAAATAAAAAAGCGGATCATCAATACGTTGGATTTTATCAAATAGCTAATGAACGCATGAACTCAGATGAAACCGTTGCTCAGAATATTAGTGACATTGTTAAAAAATTAGAACACGGTGATTATAAAACCATTGAGATGATTCATGCATCCTATGCACCAGTCTTAGATGGCATAAAACAAAGCCTTTTACGGATCAACATTAACATTGATACGTATATTCCTGAATCAACATTTATGTATGATAAGAGCGTCGAAAGAATCATCAAAAAACTGAAACAAACACTTTATTGTCATGAACAAGACGATGCTTTCTATTTAGATATGGAATCGTTTGGTATCCAAGGCAGAAATACCAAATTTTTCTTTTTACGAAACGATGGTACTACCCTATATGCGACCAGGGATATAGCGTATCATCAATGGAAAGCAGAACACGCGGATATACTAGTGAATGTTCTTGGTGAAGACCATAAACTAGAATCAAAACAGGTAAGAATCGCCCTCGAACTTTTGCAGACTAAGATTCTCCCGCAGGTCGTGTTCTATGCGTTCGTCTCGCTCCCCGGTGGCAAAATGTCTACACGACGAGGGCGCGTCGTATATCTTGATGACCTTATTGATGAGTGCATTGAAAGAGCGTATGAAGAAGTTAAAAAAAGAAGAACCAATGAACTGACTGACTCTCAAATGAGAAAAATCGCAGAGATAGTTGGTATTGGATCTTTAAGATACAATATTATAAAAGTCCAACCAGAAAAAGACATCATGTTTAAATGGGAAGATGCGTTAAATTTTGAAGGAAACGCAGTACCTTTTATTCAATATGCTCATGCCCGCGCCTGTAGTATTCTTGGAAAAACAAAAACGGAAAAACACGAGTTTGAAGCCGCTGTTCTTACTCATGCTTCGGAAATCGCACTCATCAAACAACTTGCACGATTTCCGCTCATTATTGATGATGCGTGCAATAACTTCAAACCGCATACAATCGCAAACTATCTCTACGAAACAGCTTCTGCATTTAATCAGTTTTACCGGGATTGCCCTGTGCTCTCTGATGAGAATAAAGAGCTTCGCTCCTCACGACTCACACTTGTAGATGCAACAAGAATTGTTCTCCATAATGCTCTTGATCTTTTAGGAATTACTTCTCCCGAGGAGATGTAAATGGACTACAAGATCATCAACTGCGATTCCGTCGTTAAAAAAATAACTAAGAAAGACTCGCTTTTCCATGGGAATTACTGCGCTGATCCGTATCAAAATTGCGAATTTGGATGTCACTACTGTGATTCTTCTTTTGAGAAAACAATCTATGTAAAAGCAAATGTTGTAGACATCCTAAAAAAAGAGCTAGAGCAAATTAAGAACGGTATAATTATCATCGGATCTGTTCATGACCCATACCAAAATATAGAGAAAAAATATAAACTTACAAGAACTATTCTTGAAATCCTGAAAGAATTTTATTTTCCTTGTCACATTCTTACAAAATCGCCTTTAATTTTGAGAGATATCGATCTTCTTTCTCAAATTGAATGCATGGTAACTGTGAGTATATCGTCTCTAGATGATCAGGTTGTACATATCTTTGAGCCAGAAGTCCCATCACCTACTGATCGCCTTCAAACAGTCCAATCCCTTCGTACACAAGGAATTACTGCAGGAGTAGCATTGATTCCAATGATGCCGTTTATCGTTGAATCAGAGCTCGAATCAATCGTCAAAGCAGCACATAGCGTCGATGCACAGTATCTATTGCATAAACATTTAGAGCTAAAAGGAGACCAGGAACAACATTTTAGGAATTTAATAATGGCACATTATCCGAATCTCCTCCCAAAATACGATGCGTTGTATGATAATGATTTTAATCCTCGAAAAGAATATATTCAAGAATTGAACAATATTCTATCAAGATACTGTAAAAAATTTAAAATATCTGATAAAATTACAATATAATACTGAAAAAAAATTTGTGTGACTTATTATTTTTTCTTTTTTTGCTTTAACATCCGATCAATGAGTATTTTTTTACCGGATTTTGTAACGTAATCCTCTCTCTTAACCGGTTTTTTACGATTTAATATTTCATCGATTTTACTCTCATCGGCTTGAAAAAATATTCTTTCGTTATTTTCTTTATTCTTTATACGTGATGACCCTACGTCTGGTGTTTCTTCAATAGCAATGTCATCTTCTGCAGGAGGGAATCGTATTTCAGAATAATGGTGTGAATTATCCATGGTAATATCCTCAGAAGGAATTACAGTGGTTTGTGATTTTTCTATAACATTATCCGGAAATTTAACACCTCCAATTAATTCAAATACTTCAGCGATAAAATCTATTTCATCACAAGTTGGACACCAAAAAATAGTATCGTTTTCGATTGAAAAATTAGGTGCATTTTTATCAAATTGAACGCTCAATAGTAGTTTTTTTGATTCCAAATCCTTTTGTATTTGCAATGAAATAAAGATATTCTCGTTTTTCTTCATGGTGCTCCCATTAGGATAGATAGAAAATAATATCCTTTATACGAATTTATAGTTTTCTTTTTCTTATAACTATTGTAATTATAATTCGTATAAAAGATGAATTATCATAAACGTTTAAACGATATCTTCTTATAGTCAAACCAGACTTACGAACGTGGATGAGGAGACTATAACATGAAAAAAATCATGGTCGTGGATAACGAACCTGATATTGTTGACCTGACAAGGACGGTACTAGAACTTGGTGGCTACGCGGTTATACCTTCGTACAGTGGTGAAGAAGCGCTACGAAAACTTGAGAGAGAAAAAGTCGATTTAGTTCTCCTTGATATTATGATGCCTGGAATGAGCGGCTGGGATGTCTTTAATAGGATTAAAAAGAAAAACAAAGATATCAAAATTGCATTTATGAGTGTCTTAGATATTTCTGACAAACGGAAACAAGTCTTGATTGACGAGGGATTAGCGGATTATATCATGAAACCGTTTGATAAGGAAACACTCTTACAGCGGGTTGATAAATTATTAAAAAATTAATAATCCCCTTAGAATTACACCTTTGATATGGGATGGAAACACAAGGATGCACTAACACATTGAAGATATCACTAGGAATAAAATCATGCAAAAGGAACCAGAAATCGTAAAGATTTTGCGAAAAGAAGAACTATTAAGAAATTTACAGATGAAATCATCAGCTACCTGTGAAAACGTTCAGATAACTGAGGATGCTTCGATAGATGCGTTATTGGTGGTTTCAAAAGATATTGCAGAAAATAAAAAAGCAGAACAATTGTTGGTGGAAAACGAAAAAAAATACCGAACCATATTTGAATTCTTCCCTCAAACGATATTACTCATCGATAAAAACGGTATAATTTTAGACGTAAACGAACAAATTAGGGAATGGTTAGGTTACAAACCAGATGAGATACTTGAGATGAATCTTTTTAGCGTACCATTTTTCAACCAAAAATCAAAAAAAATTATAAAAAAGAATTTTTTAAATAAATTATTGAATAAGACGATTCCTGCATTTGAAATTGAAGTCCTTACTAAAAGCGGTGAAAAACGAGTAGGCATCGTTTATACAACATCCTTAAGAAATGAAGAGAAAGAAATCATCGCTGATTTTATGGTAATCTCCGATATAACAGAATTAAAACATAAGGAGGAGGCGATACGAATCAAAGACCATGCAATAACCTCCTCAATCAATGCAATTATACTTGCTGATCTTAAAGGAAATATTACCTACGTGAACAAATCTTTTCTCCGCATATGGGGGTATGCTAAAGATAAAGATGTGCTTGGAAAATCGATGGCGCAGTTCTGGAAAATGCAGGGTAAATATTTTGAAGTCATGGATGTACTCATGATTACTGGAGAGTGGATTGGAGAACTTACTGGTATTCGGAAAGATCACTCTACGTTTCAAGTGCAACTTTCTGCTAATATGATTAGAGATAAATCAACTAAACCGATTTGTATAATGGGCTGTTTTGTTGATATCACAAAATATAAAAAAACTGTAAAAACACCAAGTGAAAGTGAAAAAAAATTCCAAGATATTCTAGAAAAATCTTTTAACATGATTTATCAGTTGAATATAAAGAAAAAAACATGTGATTTTGTCAGTCGTTCTTCGCTAAAAATCCTTGGATATACTTCTCAGGAAATGATGTCTTTTACTTTAAAACAGATAGAAGATTTAATTCATCCTGATGATAGAAACCAATGGAATCAACATTTAAAGACGATAATAGACTATCAAAACAAAAAAGATGCTATTCAAACAATCGAGTATCGTTTCAGACACAAAGTATTTGGGTATCGGTGGATAAGTGATACCTGCTCTGCGATCTTTGATGAAAAAAATGAACCAATGGCTATTGTTGGAACTATAAAAGATATCACAGAACGGAAAAAAATCTGGAATGAACTCATTAAATCAGAAGAGAAATATCGTATCCTTGCGGAAACATCTGCTGATGGTGTATTTACGACAGATTCACTAGGTCGCCTAACCTATGTTAATCCCTCATTTGAAAAATTGTGCGGACGACAGAAAAGTCAGATTCTTGCGACACCTTTACGAAATTATCTACATGAAGATTCAATTTATTTTTTCCAACAGATTTTTATTGATGCTCGAAAAAAGAATGAAAAAATTGAGAATATCGAATTAGAGCTTGTTGCTGGTGACGGTCGTATCACACCAATTGAAACAAACATTGCACCGTTGAAGAAGGACGCTGAGTTTGGTGGTATTGTTTGTACAGTTCGCGATATCACACAACGAAAAGAAATCGAAAACGAATTAAAGAAAAATGAGCGTTTAAAAACAGAGTTTATGAATATTGCAGCTCATGAACTTCGGTCTCCAGTCACACCAATTAAAGGATATCTGGACCTTATTATTCATGAGAATGAGAGCAATGAGAAGATTAAAAATTGGGCAAAAATTAGTCTACGAAACGCTGAGCGACTCTTAAAACTTATAAATGATATCCTAGATGTTTCACGTCTTGATAGTGATACGATGCGATTTAATATGGAGAAAATTAACCCTATCGAACTCCTTAATGAAATCGTTGAAGATATGAGGCTTGTGATAATAAATAAAAAACTTGAATTCCGCGTAAACATTCCGGAACAACTCCCATATATTATTGGTGATAAAAATCGTTTATCCCAAGTGTTTAAAAATCTTATTGGCAATTCCCTTAAATTCACTGATTCAGGCTTTATTGCTTTAGAAGTTGAAAAGAAAGACAATCACCTTCTCATAGCTGTTGGGGACACAGGCATTGGAATTTCAAATGATGAGTTAAAGAAGATTTTCACAAAATTCTATCAGGCGTACACAGGTGAAGATCGCAACAATGAGGGAACGGGATTAGGGCTTTTTATTTCAAAGGAAATAGTGAAAAAACATAATGGAATAATCTGGGCGGAAAGTAAAATTGGAAAAGGAAGTCGATTTGTGATTCAACTTCCATATATTCATGAAAACCGATAGGTATTTTTAGCGTTCCCAGGTTGTTCGTTTGTCAAGATACGTTGTCCAAAACAATCGTAGATTCTCAGTAAGAAGATCATTATGATCTATAATCATAAACCCTTTGAGAATCATAAGGTCAATATGTTTTCCTAGACTGAGATGTTTTATCTGATCTTCTAAAAGATTTTGTATATTAATGTAATCTCGTTCTATTTCTACATATAATCGTTTATTTTTTTCAAATGGTTTTTTTCTTGTTCTCGGGTTATCAGACCATTTTTGTATGAATTCATCTGTATTTTTTTTTAATATAACTGGCGGTCCCGCATGCAGAATAGTTTTCGATAGAGTTATTGTCTTTGGGTGAAGAACAATATACACATTTGTCTTCTCAACAGAAAATGTGGCATCAATAATCGTGAATTCATATTGCTCGCAGAGCTCTCGAATTGATCGTACAGCTTTTCGAATTTGCGGGTAGAGGTTTTCAGAAATAATTTCTGGTTTCTGTAGTTTTACACCGACGAAGACTTTCGTTCCAATTACTTTCTTTATTTTTTCTAGCGACCAGGGTTTGAGTTTGTTGGGAAAGAAAAATGTAAGACGCGGTTTCTTTGTATATTCCTTACATGCATTAATAAACAGCTCAAATTTATCTTTTGAAAGAGCAGAAGCGACGTTTCTTTCAGAGTCTACTGGGTCGATGAAGGTTAACGGTGTTTCAAAAAGAGGAAACGTTCCTTTTTCAAGTGCGAGTGTTTCTCCATGGCGCCAGTATTGTGCATTCTCAACCAGTTGTTGAAACGTTTTATATCTAATAATCATAATTTCACAGAGGTATCCGGAGAACCCTTCGATTTCTGCTTCTGCGCCGTAGCAACTAATGCCTTTTAAAAATTGTTTGAAGATTCTTACTTCTTTTTTTTGTGATTCTTTCAGATATTTATTCACATATTTTGTGTGCAATGGCGTGCGATCGACTGCCGAAAGTTTCTGCGATGCGAACTCTATTTTATAGCAAGGGACAAGTTCAGTTTTATAACTCTGAAACACACCTCGGACATATGGATGTTCAGCGAAGCATTCTTCTTGTTGTTCAAGAATTGCTCGTCCGATCGTAAGGGCTTTTTCTTGCAGTATTTCTCGCGATACTGTGGTGGGAAAGATAAGGAAAAGGTCGATATCGATCGAGGTTCGTATATAGGTATCTTTTGCGATGGAGCCAACCAGTTCAATTGTAATCGGTATCTTAGTTTTTTTTATTTCTTTGATGACTTGTTCTTTAAGTGTTTCGATGACGCGCTTTATCTGTTTTTTTTCTGTTGCAGTTGGTGTAATTTTTTTAACCACTTTGGTTTCAATCATTTCTGAACCAGGGATCATTCATGTCTCCTTTATGAATCGTTTGATAAGGTAGAATACCGCGAATGCAAGCAGTATTCCACCGATTACATCGGTTATCCAGTGGATAGCTAAATAGATAACCGAGCAGATCACACATATGGCGCAGAAGTAAGCAAGGTAGATGAATCTTTTGTTGTTGGTAAGAGAAACGGTTTTTGCTACGAGTAACGTCATAGCAACGTGGAGTGAAGGAAAACAATTATTGTTCGTTGTAGTGGCATAGAAGAACTGTTCAACACCAGGGATAACTGTGTTTAGTGCTGAACCGGATCCATAATAAATATAGACGTTTGTGATCGGAAGAAACAAATAAAAAGGTAATGCAATCGCGTAGATACTCACCAGAGAATATGCAAATGTTTTCATTGCTTTTCTCTCATCAGCAATCAGGAAATAGAGTACAGAAAACCAAAGCGTAAATGGGTATAGAACAATGTAGATGAAGACAAAAAAATACAAGAACACCGGTGTCCAATGTTGTGAAAACCAGTAGACGACCCCGTCTTCGATTATTTGGATGTTGTGCGTGAAGTTGCGACCGATGAGATTTGTTGTGGTCTGATCGATGATATTTATTTCGAGAAGGTGAACAGCGACAATCACAATAATAATAAAAAGATATATGTAGTGATATGAGAAGATTTGTTTGTAATTGGACCATGATGTTTTCCAGATTTTCTTAGGAACGAGAAATAATATTCCAATAAAAAACAGGAGGAGATTCATTACCCCTATGACAACAAACCAATAGTCTATGGTTTCACCGCCATCTTATAATAGAACTTCCCTGATGGTTGTGTAGATTGGTCCTTTGGGAGTGAGCTCACTTTTTTTAAGTGTAATTAATTGTACATTTTGCGTAGTGAATTCTACTGTTTTGTAGTTTCCTATCACTTTGAGGAGTTGGTCTTTATTCCTTGCTGTTTTTACGCGGCCTACTGTTAAATGAGGAGAAAACCCTCTGTTTTCTTTTTTAAATCCGAGTGGTTCAAGTTTTTCATCAATGGCACGTACAATGGTTTCAATGTTGCCTTCATCCGTGATTCCAATCCATATTACTTTCAAATAATTTTGATTGGGGAATACACCGGTTCCTTTGAGTACGATAGGAAATGGTTTTACCGCAAGCACCGATTCTTTTATACTCTGCTCGATGGCATCGATATGATTTTCATCGGTGTCTCCGAGGAATTTTACCGTGATGTGGATGTTTCCTGGTTCAACAAGTTTCACATCTGCACCTGTTTTTGTTATCTCTTTTTCAAACGTTATTATTTGTGGAGTAGCTTTAATATCGATTGCAATGAACCCTCGAAAGGTTGACATACTATCCTCCGGTTGTTATCAACAAATCATTTACCTCTTTAAAACAGTATTTCACCTTGAAAAGTGTGAAGCCGATGTTCTTTTTTTTATTGTTCCAGTTCAATAGCATATGTGTTCTGTGGATTTTCTATATGGATCATATGAGCTTGATGTTCTGACATGATGTTCTCTGCAAGTAGGTTTTTTGTAAGCTTAGGGACTGTTTTTGGCCCTAGCACCGCTCCAGGCCGTCGGAGGTCATCGATATAATCCGTTTCCATTAAAAATCGTACACCTTTATGTAAAGCTTCAACAATATTCTTTTTACTTGCAAGAACAGATGGCATCAGACCAAAATTTTCATCATGTGTAATAAATGGAGGTGAAAAATGTTTCACTATTTTTTCTGGATTTAAACCAACTTTTTTACCAATATCAACAAGTTCTTTGCATTGAATAGGTGTCGTACTTTCTGTGTGCAAGACAACGGGTACCCCAACATCTTTTGCTTTCTGCATACCATAAAAAAGAATATTATTTGAATCCTGAAAAATTTGTTGATCGACAGGAAAATGCGGCCGGCCAATTTCACCGATAGCGATACATTTTCGCTCTTCGCATAAAGCTGCAGCTTCTTCTATACCTTTTCTCATAATAGTGATTGCTGTCTCTCTTCCGAATTTTTCTTGTAAAGGGAGAATATCAACAGGATATGGACCGACAACAGTAAACACACCGATTCCTACAACATCACGTATTTCCTCTGCCATTTGCAGCGTTTCTTGATAACAAGCTTTATAACTTTTCTCTTTCATCACAAGAACTGGCATTGGATATTGACAGAGAATAAAATGGGTTCCACCAGCATTTTGAAACTCTCGTACCGCATCAAGAAACCTCCCGTCTCTCCGAAGATGCAGATGATTATCAAACAAGATCACGTATCATACCTCAAAAAGATAATAAAAAAGAATGATATAAAAAGATAGAGTATGAAGCCTGATCTATACTTCTGTTTCAGCTTCATTTTGAACGTTTTTCTTACCCGAGACTATCTCAAGAACATCGCGTGCGAGAACCCAGCCAATATATCCCATGAAGAATGTGAAGAAGCCTATAATGCTGTAAATGACGATATTTTTTAATAACTCTGTTCCTTCTTGAATCATTACAATGACCATACCAGCAATAAGATAGATAAAGATCAATAACAAGATCCAGTGTAATGCATTCATGGTAAAATGAAGTTTCTTAAAAGGTCGTATCTTAATTGGCCCCTTTCTCCCGGATTTTTTTCCACTTGTTCCTGTGGTTCGAGTTACTTCTTCGACTCGGCATTGAATTGTTGGTGAATGGAGAGGTTTAAGTTTGTTTTCTATCGTCTTTTGTTTTTTAATGTTCTGTTTTACTCGGCGTCTTATATGAAACGTTGTCATGGGAAGCACCCGTAATGGTGCTTTTCTTGTTTTGAGATTCCGAGAAAGTCTTTTGTTGCTTATTTTTCTTATTGACACCTTTTTTCCTCCTAATGAAGTTTTTTATTGAGTGATCCCAAAAAAAGCAACTGCTGAGGACTATAAAAGCCTGTTTTGCAGCTACCTATGCAATTTACAGGGCAACTCATTATCCCTTCGCTATGCAGCTCTTTATGCAGCTACATGCTTAACAAAGTATCCCATCATTAAATATCTGCGATGATGCTGATGATATCTCCGTCTTTTAGCGGGTGGTCTGCACCGATGACACGATGTGCACGTGCATCGATTCCCCTGATAAAATGGTCCCCCAGATCAGTATGAACTTTATAGGCGAGATCTTTTGCAGTTGATCCTCGTGGTATTAAATGTGCATCAGGTAGCACCCGTCCTTCTTTGTCGGTGAGATGATGTTCGTCTTCAACTGGGTACACGACGATGAGGTCGAGCATTCGTACTGCTTCGTCTATACATCGCTGTACACCAGTTGAACCATACTTTGCGAGCACATGTGTTCTGATATATTCCAATGCTCTGAGTTGTTTTTCGGTGATTTCTTCTTTTTTTAGGAGCGTAAAATCGTTGCTACCTGGTGTATAAGCAATTATTCCTTTTTCTACCGCGTTACTGAGTGCAAGTTCACTTTCTGCGCTGGTCGGAATAACTATGTATTTTGTCAGTTCGTTTCTTTTTGCCATGAGGTTCTCTGGTGCTTTGTCGCATTTGTTAAATGCAATAATGATCGGTTTGCTAATCGTGCGTACAATGTCTGTGAGTTTGAAAATCTCCTCGTCTCTCCAATGAGCTGGTTTGACTGACTCAAGATTGATTTTCCGTATAGCTCCTGTGATATGTTCTTCCTTTATTCCTAGTCCTGTGAGCTGTTCTGCAAGCATTTTTTCTATTTTTTTTCCCTCTAATTCACATTTTCGTGCAATAATCTCCCAGCTTTTTTTGATAATGCCGAAGAGCCAATAGTTGATTTCTTTTTCTAGGAAGACAACGTCCGAGAGGGGGTCATGAGTACCTATATCACAGGGATTTCCTTCAGCGTCGGTACTTCCAGATGCATCTACGATATGGATAAGTGCGTGTGCTTGCCGTAAATCATCAAGGAACTTGTTTCCTAAGCCTTTTCCTTTATGGGCATCAGGGACTAGTCCTGCAACATCGATTGCTTCGATTGGTACGAATCGTATCCCGTTGAGACATCGCGAGTTATGAGGCGTACATGTTACATTAGTGTCTCGACAAGGGCATGGTTTGCGGATGTACATGACCCCACGATTTGCTTCGATCGTGGTGAAAGGGTAATCAGCAACCTCCGCATGGGCTTTGGTTGCAGCGTTGAAAAAGGTAGATTTTCCGACATTTGGTTTTCCAACAATACCGAGTTGCATTTCTTCTACTCCAACATTTCTTTAACTTCATCCACAACATCGACATCGTTTTCAAAGCGTTTAACCTTTTCAGTGGCTTGTTCCTTTAAAACATCTTGAAATGAGATCCCTTTCCTACCGAGAAGGGTTCCCTGTACTGATGCTGTTTTTGAAAGAAAAATCTCTTCCCCGCTAACGTCTCCGAAAATCTCAACTAGTTCAGTGATATTGACGATGCCTATAGAAGTAATGTTTCCATGAATTTTTACATTTTTTCCAATATAAACGTTTCCAGTCGCCTTCAATGTGCCAAAGATTTCTGATTTCTCATCAACAGAGATATTTCCTTTAATATCATAGTTACCAAGTAGTTTGCATTCTTTGCCGATTTGAAGACTTCCTTCTATTTTTGAACTTGATACGCTGATAATAGAATTATTGGGTAGAAATAGAAATGATTCCGAAATAGGTATTGTTCCTCCATCGTTTTGTTCAAGTTCTTCGAGTATGCGTTCGATTTCTTCACTTTGCCCCATTTTCAACAACTGCATGAGATATACAAAAATATATATAACAACTGGGATAGGATTCCGTATATTAATCCACCCTTTCGCTTCAAACCCTTTCTCAATTTCGACACTATCACCTACATCCAAGTCTCCTTTGAGTGATAAAGTCCCTTTAATTTTTGTTTTTTCACCTAAATAAACATTTCCTTCACTCTGAATATCTCCACCAATTGTTGAAAAAATATCGACACGCACATCGGTTGATGACTTAAGATTTCCATCAATAATTGCATGTTCCCCAACAAAGATGCGGCCATCGGTATTCACTCCAAATCGAAGGAGTGATCGGTCGCCAATTACTACATCTCCTTTAGTTGTAATTACCTGTTCTTCAAAATTGGTTTTATCTGGAATAACTAATGTTTTTCTATCAAAAGTCATTATTAAAGCGGTATTAACTGACAGATTATAAAGTCAACGGCGTTTCATTTATCCGGGAAGAAAAAAATTGATATATGTAATGTGTATATGTCGATGAAACTGCAACGAGTTTGATTCATTATCACTACGTAAGTAGGGAGTTTTCAACATGACCAAAAAACAGGCAGATGAGCAACTAGAAGAAAATAAACAAGGTAAAGAAGAATTACCTCCTATTGATAAATGGATCCAGGATATTAATTTCAAAACAACTGAGGAAATCAAAGTCCCTGAAAGCCTATTGGATCAGGTTATCGGACAAGATCAGTCCGTTGCTATTGTCAAGAAAGCTGCTGAACAGAAACGGCATGTGATGTTAATCGGTGACCCTGGAACGGGGAAGTCTATGGTTGCTCGTGCCATGACTGAATTTTTACCAAAAGGAGAACTTGAAGATATTATCGTCTATCCAAATAACGAGGATACTAATACTCCAACAATCCGTGTGGTTCCTGCAGGAAAGGCAAAGGAAATTATAAAGATGCAGAGAGAGGAAGCGAAACGAAAAGTGGAACAACAAAACAGTATGATTCTTGGTATTGTTTTATTAGTTGTGACGTTATCTCTAATCGGGGCGATGGTCACAGGTCATTTTGAATACGCGATTTTTGGTGTGATCGCAGCAGTTATGATATATTTAATTGTCGCAAGAGGAGGTTTTTCTCAGAGACGGGAATTGAATATGATTCCAAAGCTCCTTGTATCTCATGAAAAAGGTGATGTCCCTCCGTTTATTGATGCCACTGCTGCACATTCTGGTGCGTTACTTGGTGATGTACGTCATGACCCCTTTCAATCTGCTGGATTGGACACCCCGCCGCATCAACTCGTAGAAGCTGGTGCGATTCATCGGGCACATAAAGGAGTGTTATATATTGATGAGATTAACACATTAAGTTTACCCTCACAACAGCATTTATTAACCGCAATTCAAGAGAAAAAATTTCAGATTACAGGACAATCTGAACGGAGTTTTGGTGCAATGGTCAAAACAGAACCAGCGCCATGTGATTTTGTTCTGGTTTCTGCAGGGAATCTTGATGCGTTAAATGGAATGCATCCTGCGTTACGATCTCGTATTCGAGGATATGGATATGAATGCTACCTCAATAGCGTGATGGATGATACTAATGAGAATCGGGAGAAACTGATCCGGTTTGTTGCTCAAGAAGTAAAGAAAGATGGGAAGATTTGTCATTTCGATAAGGCAGCGGTCGCTGAAGTTATTCATGAGGCACAGCGACGAGCAGGGCGGAAAGGGAAACTGTCATTACGATTACGAGAACTTGGTGGTTTAATTCGTGTCGCTGGAGATATTGCATACGAGCGAGGAGATAAAATTATCACGCAGAACCATGTAATTGAAGCAAAACGTATCGCTCGATCGTTAGAACAACAAGTAGCAGATCGGGCATTGGAATCACAGAAGAGCTATCGTTCCTTTAGAACTTTAGGTGAAGAAGTCGGTGTCGTGAATGGTCTTGCTGTACATTCTGCTGATCCTTCAATGAGTGAATTTTCTGGCTTGGTCTTACCGATTGTCGCGGAGGTAACCCCTGCAGGATCACAATCAGAGGGTAAAGTGATTGCAACCGGAAGACTTGGAGAAATCGCGAAAGAAGCAGTACAAAATATCTCTGCGATTATAAAAAAATATATGGGGAGAGATATTTCCAAACATGACATACATATTCAGTTTATCGGTACATATGAAGGTGTTGAGGGAGACTCTGCGAGTATTTCTCTGATTACAGCAGTAATATCCGCAATGGAGAATGTTCCAGTGCGACAGGATGTTGCGATGACTGGTTCAATTAGCATCCGTGGTACAGTGCTTCCGATTGGTGGTGTAACCGCAAAAATTGAGGCAGCTGCTGAAGCGGGAATAAAGACAGTACTAATTCCCAAAGCAAATCTGAATGATGTGCTCATTGAGGATAAATATAAAACATTAATTGAAATCATTCCGGTAGAGACATTAACCGATGTCCTAAAAACAGCATTAGTTGGTGAAGGAAAAGAGGAGTTATTGCGGAAATTAAAGGAGATGCGGCCTCCGAAAATCATTGGTAAAGTGGAGCTGGAATCAGAACGGAAGATACAAACCCCACTTAAATCTGAAGAAGGAAAAAATTAAAAAAAGCAAATTATTTATTAAAGCAAAAGAAAAAGTAAAAATCTTCCTTCACGGTTCGTTGATTTGATATGAAAGCTTTATTTATCGGGCGTTTTCAACCTTTCCATCTGGGGCATTTATTGTTATTACAACGACTAAGTAAACAATATGATGAGATCATCATCGGTATCGGTTCTTCGCAATACCAAAATACCTATGATAATCCGTTTTCTGAAGTGGAACGAAAACAGATGATCACGCAATCATTAGATGCTGTCGGAATTCATCAATATCGAATTGTTACAATTCCTGATATTCATGATCCACCTCGATGGGTTGATCACGTCTGTTCCCTTGTCTCAGATTTTGATGTTATCATTACGAATAATCCATTTACCAGGAAATTGTTTTCCGAAAAAGGGTATGTGGCGAAGAGAACAGCATTTTTTGATCGGAAGCGATACTCTGGAAAGGAGATACGCAGACGAATAATTCACGATGAACCATGGGGCGAATTAGTTCCCGAAGTCGTTTTTAAAATTATCACCAATATCGATGGCGTTAAGCGAGTAAAAAATATGCCGCATTAATTTTATTTGAAATAATTTTTTTGATAACAACTGTAAAGATATATTTATATAAAAAAAGAAACACCGTATCTTTATGACTAGTGTAGGTGAGGTTTTAATTCATAAAATTCGTATTTATCTTACACTTCTCAGACCGTTTACCCTCTTAGCTCCCCTCATTGTCTCGAGTAGTATCATGATTGCGAGTCTTGTGAAATCTGGAACTACCGATATTTCTTTTATCTCCCTAATTTGGACTATTCTATCTGCAAGCTTTTGTTTCGCATTACTGAACGGCGCCTCCAATGTATTAAATCAGGCAACTGATTGGAAAGAAGACGCTTTATCGAAACCATATCGTCCAATTCCAAGAGGGATCATTACTCCTAAGGAAGCCTATAAAGTCTCCTTTTTCTTGTATTTAGTCGCGCTTCTTCTCTCCCTCACTATAAATATTCTCTTCAGTTTCTTTATTTTTCTCATCGCGTTTTTCTCTATTACGTATTCACTACCACCACGCATAAAAAAATTCCTTTTTCTTAATCAACTATGGGTCGCCCTCCCACGAGGTTTCTTTGGTATTGTTGGTTCGTGGAGTGTTTTTGGAACTCCATTTGAACCACTTCCATTAGCTATAGGTTGCGTTGCTGCTCTGTTTCTTTTTGGAGGAACTGCAACAAAAGATATTTTAGATGCGGAAGCAGATCAAACTGTCGGAACTAAAACCATGGTAAATTTCTTTGGAGTGAAAACAACCGCATTATTCTCCCTTGTTTTCATGACCGGTGCGTTTGGTTTGATTATTCCGCTGGTGTATTTTCATATCATTCACTTTACTCTTCTTCCCCTTATGTTTCTTAGTATTTTAAGTGTTTTCATTGGACGATTGATGCTTCATAAACATAAAAATACAAAATGTGAAAACACATCAGCCTGGACGTTGATGTATGCAACTTATTTTATCTTTGCACTCAGTTTTTCGGTGATAACAATTTCTTTTTCTGCATAACCTTAAATCTAATATCTAAGAATAAGGCTATGACTGCAACAATTACGGCAATAAAAATAAAATAAAACCCTGTACTAAATCCCCAGCTTGACTGTATCATTACTTCTTCTGAATCAAATGAAAACGTAAGTACACCTTCGCCTTGAACAGCACCAATGCTTGTTTCTGTTAATTTTGTTGTCACATAATAAAATGATGACAGTAAGATACATAGAAGAACGACTCCGATGATGCTGAATAGCAATGCATATTGTTTTTTCTTTGTTCTTTTCAACAGGATCGCAAAGCTCAGGCATATACATATAAGCGATATAAGTGGAACTATTGCTCCGAGAAACATAAGAACCGTATCAGGTATTTCCGCGATTTCAAACGAGGTATCTCCATGATATTTTATTGTTTTAATCACTACTCCAGGATTTACATACATTGTCGTGGTTCTTTCTGCTGGTGGTACTGCACTTGAACCAATAAACATCCACCAGGGCTGGAAAAGCGATAGGATAATAAAAAGGATTGCAAGAGATTTTAACAGAGAAGAAAGAGAGAATTTTTTTAACAATGTCATTACAACTAAAAATCCAAATAAAATATAAAAAAACAAAGAAAGAACCACAGGAAATAAGGAATTAACTGTTGTTAAAAATGTGAGATGTTTATCATTGGTCAACTCCACTTGTTTTTCACCGATAAGTTCGTTTTTTATATAAGCATTAATTGTATATTGTGCTGGGGGAAGGGATATTATTTTTTCATATGTTTTTTCAACGGTTTGATTTTCACGAGAAATTAAAAATTCTACATTATTATCCGTAAGAGGATTTCCTTTCGAATCAAATAAATCAATTGTGAGATCAAAAACAGCTGAAAATTTCATATGAATGTTATTGCCGACATCAGGAACTGTTATATGAATATCGTCCATAAAATCCCCGTAACTAATTTGGAGATTGTAATCCCCTCGAAGGATACCTTCGAATGAGAATATTCCTTTGCCGTTTTCCAGGGGAGTTAATTGAATAGTCCTGTCATCTTTAGATGTTACGAGTAAGGGCGTAATTTCAACACCTGGTGGTAAATTAAAAGAATCGGTTACGATTACACTAAAATTATAGAGTTCAAGATCGACTTCTTCATTTAATTTTTTTAACGTTTTTGGTAGTTTCTTATTATAAACAATAATATCTTTATACTCTGCTCGCAGTGTATAAGAATCGCTCATATTATAGGGAGCTTTAACAATTAATTCCCCATTTTTTTGTGTAATATTTTCATCATAGATTATTCCATCTTTATTCGTCAGCCAGCCATGTATTCCTGATATTCCATGTCTATATTGATCAAGAAATGTGAATTTTATTGTTCGTTCCCAAGTACAAAATACAGTCACCTTTGTATTCTTATTTAAATGAAGAATTGTTGACCCAGTGAAAATCTTCGTAGTATTTTCTCTTTTTAAATATACTTTAATAAGATAATCACCTTCTAAAACATTTGAAAACGTTTTTTTTGCTCTTGTGAGTAATGATCGATTTGCCGCTCCTTCAATAATTAAATGTCCTTCTTGATAAAATTCGATCCACATTACTGGAAAAGCACCGTTAGTTCGATTGGACAACCATGGGTAGGAAAAATGTGTACCTCCAAATCGGGCGATGATTGTTACATTATACCGTTTTTGTTCTCTTTCAAATGGAATATTACCAGAGCGCAGACGCGATTTTATTAATGTTTGATATATGTGTGATTCTGTTTGAACAGCACTATATCCTCCGGTTTCTGAGGCAAAGACTTCTGCATCAAACTGAACAATTAGATCCGATGGTATAGTTAGATCATGACTGTACCCTGTTTTGTATGAATGTCTCCCAAAATTAATTGAAACGTAATCTACTTCAGTTCCAAGGAAATTAACAATTTCTCTTTCTGCGACTTTTAATTGAATTCCATCACGTTCATCAGTTCCTGATGTAACGATTCCTTTGTTGGAAGCAAAAAGAACAGCGTTTGCTTTTCCTACTCTCCCTTCTCCGTAACAAAACCATGCTTCAGCTCCTAAGCTAGCGTCATTTTTATACGGAATGATCCATTCGCGATCTTTTGTGGCAGGATTCTGATTTAATTGGTATTGTTCGATTTTACCCGCCTCATCGTAGAAATTCAGAAACGGGTAGATTTTTCCAAAGTTTAGAGATTCAACTGTAGCACTCTGTGATTTTATTGAGATGAGCGAACCAAATCGTCCATCTATATTATCAATTCCTTGCACAGTTACATCTTTCAACATCTCATGTTTGACGTTAACATTTATTCGTTTTTCATCAAGTGGATTGTAATAATATCTATAAATTGCAGTCGTCTGAATATCTTTCATTTTTGATTCACTAATAATACCAAATTCTATCATTAGGTTTCCATCAAGAAAGATTTTTTTATTCATAAAAACCTGATCGGATGCACTTTCATCCTTTTCATTACTTCCATAATAATATGAAAATGCAAATGATACGATCTGATCTGAGTTAAGGAAATCAAATTTTTTGCTATCTTTATTTTGTTTTACGACCACTTGAGTACAGGATCTATCTAAAAGTTGTCCTTTTTGTCCCACGGCATAGATGCAGTAACCATCTTCCTTGATTCCATAGAATTCTGCTTGTGCCGATATGCCGGGTAATGGAGACGAAGAATAGTTTGCATCTTCAATGCTTACATGATCCTTATAGTTTGGTTCTGGTGTTTCACCATCAGTATAATAAATGAAATATCTCTCTGATCCATCTGCAAAAGATGGGATAAGGAATACGACGTTACATTCATTGATATAGGTTGTCTCTCCTGGACTTTTTATGATATCATAGATTTGTGACTCAAGATCATACCATTCTTCTTTGTACCAGCAACCAATTCGTATGGAGGTTTTATTTTCATTTTCAGTCCAACATGGCTTTTCGAAGGTGATAAGAAGATCTATTGGTTGATAATGGACTGTACTGTTGTTTGTGGAAATTGGTAGTTGCAATTCTTGTCGATATGCTAAATTTGACCATTCTGGGTTCCAAAATGGAGATCCATCTCCCTGAGTGGACTCTGGTATACTTATTGCTGGGAAGATGAATAGAAGAAGTATACTAACTATTATGATTTTTGACCCTTGCATAGGTTTCCTTCTTTATATTTATACGTATTAATATAAAAGAGTTGTTTTCTTAATATAAGAATCTTTTTAATTGAGAGATATAACCTATAACTTGTGTTTCTCCTGATTTTAAATAAAAATTACAGAAATCCTCTATTTTCGCTTTAAATTGGTTGGATAAAATTTAATTGTCCAAGTTCCCCTAAAATAATCAGTGCGGTAAAACTAATT
Organism: uncultured archaeon; assembly: GCA_902384685.1. Classification (GTDB taxonomy): domain Archaea; phylum Thermoplasmatota; class E2; order DHVEG-1; family DHVEG-1; genus SM1-50. The sequence goes on from CABMCU010000093.1 coordinate 30,039, forward strand.
GCATAAAAGAGATACGTCACATACATCAATGACCAACCTTGTACATTTTCTAGGGTTTCACTTTGTTGTTGTTTAAGCATTAAATAAAAAATGAAGAAACTTGGTATGATGAATATTGTTAAGGGTAAAAAATACGAGTTAATTATTTGATAATGGATCAGAACAGGAATCATTGTGAAAGGACAGATAAGAAAAGGAAGTGATATGAATGCTGCTTTTCTAATGCCAAAGGTATTGATAAGGGTTCGTGTCCCGGTTTTTCGATCTGCTTCACAATCAACAATATCTTTTGTAGTCATTGCTCCTATGAAAAATACAAGTGCAATTAAACCAATGGTTAGAGGAACTATGTCGAACGGATTACCAAATACACTCCAGGAGGCAAGTATAGCTAATAATCCCCGAGGAACAGCAATCCAAACTTGGTTTACAAAGAGGAATCGCTTCATCCGTGGTGGAAGGGAATAGACGACAGTAAACAACATGATTAGAAAAACAAAAACACCAAACCATATGTTAATTGTAACTGCACGAAGCAAACCGAAGAGGTAAAAAATATAAGCGATACTTTGTGCTTCATCACGCTCTACAACTCCTCGGGGAATCGGACGGTACGGTTTTGATATTTTATCAGATTCTACATCAGTTGCCTGGTTTAACGCGTTTGATGCTCCATTAAGAAATGCTAAAGTCAGACTTGCTTGACCAATAATGATCCACCAATTTGGGAATTCAATAAACTTGTTATTGTAGACAAGACTTGCAAACATAATAAACATAGAGACAAAAAAGGGTGCGAGTAAAGTAAATGGTCTGAGTAAATCAAGATATCCTCTGAATTTTTTAGAAAGGAATCTACTTTTTATATATGGCTCTTTCATGGTTAATTTTGCAGACATTTTGAAACCCGGAATTCAGATTTTTCGTTGTTGTGAATAGAAATAGATTTTATATTAATTGTTCTACAGGTCTAATGTAATAATTTTTATATTTATCAATATCAATATCTTTTTTATTAAAATAAAAGAATAAATTTTTTAAAAATCAGTCGGAGCGAATAAATGTTTCTTGAAGAATTCGTGCTGAATTAATCGCACAATTTATTCCGATACCTGGTGCTTTCACACAGTCACCAATAATAAACAGGTTTTTTACTGGTGTCTCTATCTCTGGTTTTGCGTTGTCAATTGTTTTTGCAACACCATCTAAATGCCAAACGGCGGGATAGATAGCCCAGCGAAGCTGATACTGATAATTTGGTACTAACCGTTCGAGGTTTTTATCTAAAACCATTTTGAGTTTATTCAGTGTTTTTTTATCTTGTGCTTCTTTCGGTGTACAGATGATATATGATTGAACGAGTTGATGTGAAGGTGGTGATAATCCTGTATTCTCTACGGCGGACATAAAATCAATCATACCAACTGCATCATTTCCATCGACACCAATATCTCTTTCAATAAAATGGAACGTTTTTCCTAGTAATTGTGTGTCAACATCTTTTAAGGAATAGTATGCACAAAGACTACCTGTTCCTTGAAGAGATTTCATCATTTTTACATATTCTTTTGGAAAGTGTTTCTCGTCCGCAATAGAGAAAAGATTCTGTACTAATAATGTTGAGACAATCATATCAAATCTATATTCTTTGTTTTCAACTATAACTCCAATTGCTTTTGTTTCATCAATGAGAATTTTTTGTACAGATTTTCCTGTCTGAATTATTCCACCACGGCTTATGATAGCCTTAGCTAGTTTCTGATGTATCTCCCCAAGGCCGTTTTTTGGGTATCCGACTGGTTTTGAACCTTTTAAAAGGATTCGTTGTGCACGGAACATTTCACCGGTCGATATACGATCAAGATTATTTACGGTGGAAATGGAACGAGAAAAAATCTCAAGGACTAGTTTCATTTTTCCTTGTCCATATTGTTCTATTGTTTTTGTCATTGAGATATCATCAAGTCGTCTCATTGTTTTTTCACTTGCGAAAAGAAGTCGTAGGATGTTAGGAAGAATTTTGAGTTTATCCGCACGCGTGAGGAATGGGAAATCATATCCGTTTTCTTTAATAAATCCTACACTTGATTCGAGCACCTCGATATGATCGTCAAGGGTTGCAAGAACACTATTCAGATTGGACATGACACCACCACCAATGGCATGATACCCAAGATCTAACCTGTAACCTTGCAACATCTTATTATTAAAAATCGTTGTTAGATCAGGTTCTGAGTAGGGGATGTTCATTTGAAATCGTGAAAGTAACTTCAGGTACTGATCAATTGTGTACGATGATGCATCAAAAGAGAGTGCTCGTCCCCCGATTAGAGATTCTTTTTCGAAAATTGTGACATTATATCCTTGTTCGGTAAGCAAAGCTCCTGCGATGAGTCCGCTAATACCAGCTCCGATAATGCATATTTCTGAATGGTTTTTATTGTCCATCTATATCCGTGACCTGAAGAATTTTTTTTCTAATTATAGGTATGGAAATTATATACATTTGATTAAGAAAATAATCAGAATAACTGAGGTAATAATCGCTAAGGATTTGCAACAATCTTGCCTGTACAGTAATTTTATTCATCTACGAGGAGGAAAAAGATGTTGCTATTTGAGTTTTTCTAGTATGTTACATTGTTTTTGGCTGTAAGAGCGTTCCATGCAGGATAAGATTTGAGACAATAAAACCAAGGCCTGGGAAAAACATTAGAAGACCCGCCCATGGATTAAGACTCATTAACATAATTGGTACAATAGTAAAATTGATAATATAGTGACTACCAATAAATTTTCGTGCTCGGGTCCGTTCAAAGTGTTCCATAGTCAATAATTTATGGGATAGGAAAAGCATCAAGATTCCAACAAGGATTATAGAACCCCACTGAATATATTGAAAGAGCGATAGTGTACGAATATCCCAAATTATTATAAACGGCAAGAAAACAATTATTAAATCTGCAAGTTGAATGCTGTACGCGAGTACTTTGAAACTTGATGAGACATGAAGTTTCCCTTCGTTCATCCGTACTCCCATCTTGATAGCAAGTGTTCGTGCTCCTCTGTAAAAGTCGTTTTCGATATCTTTCATCCCTCCTGCAATCATTTGCATAAACAGAACTTGAATTGCTCCAAGGGCACAAACGATCCAGGTGAGAGGTGTCAGCGAATTGAGTGCATCAGTAGTCGTACTAGCTCCATATACAATTAAAAAGAATACACCGATGGCAACAAAGAAATCGCTGAAAGGGAATTTCTTGCTTACAAAATCATATAAAACAATAAAAAATGCGGATATTACAAGCATAATAAGTGGGAAGAAACGTTGCGTTGTTACCGCCAGATAAAATGCGATAAAAAATGCAATAGCCATAGAACTAAATGCAAATATCCGTGCATTCTTAAGTGAGATTGTCCCACTAATCAATGGTCGATCACTAATCTCCTTTGATGATTTATCAATATTGTAATCAATGATATCATTGAAAACAAAACCGAATGTATGTCCCAAAAATCCAATAAGGAACAGGAGAATCAGGATGATAATATCGTATTGTTGCATCGCGATAGCGCCCATCACCGGTGATATTCCTGTCAGAACCGCATTGAATGATCGTGCAAGTTTCAGATATTCTCGTATCATATTGGAATCGTAGAAACGAAAACAGCATAAAAATCCATCGATATTATCTATTATTATCGAATTTTTAGTAACTCTGCTTTATGGAGATCATCGATTTAATGTGTTTGAGAATTCCTAGTTATCGAACTGGTACATTTCATATTGTATCTCCAATAATTCAAAATCAGAAAAATTTTAATGTGGTGGATATCCATTGAATAGTGTTACAAATCTTTAAGAATTAGCTAATCTTTCTTTTTTCTTAATGATAATAACGAAACAAAAAAACTTTGATGAGATCCTTCAAATTCTGGGGAATGGACCTATTTTTCTTATTGGGTGTAGTGAATGTGCAACTCTTTGTCATACGGGTGGAGAAGATGAAATTCTAGCGATGAAAGAAGCTTTAGAAAAAAGAAAAATACCTGTTTCTGGGTATGTTGTATTAGATCCTGCTTGTCATCTACAGAATAATAAACGTATGCTGAAAGAACATGCGAAGGAACTTGAAAATATAAATAAAATCCTTGTTCTCTCTTGTGGGAATGGCGTGCAGACAATAGCAAAACTCTTTACTGAAAAAGAGGTTCTTACTGGAACTGATACGCTTTTCTTAGGTGAAATTTCCCATGTGAATGAATTTGATAGACAGTGTGTATTATGTGGTGAGTGTTTGTTGGATCTTTTTGGAGGAATGTGTCCTGTTTCACGTTGTCCAAAATCTATGTTAAATGGTCCATGTGGTGGAGCTTCTGGTGGAAAATGTGAGATTAATTCGGAGTTAGAATGTGTTTGGGATCGTATCTATCAAGAATTAAAAAAACGGGGAAACTTGCAGGTCTTATCAGTGATTCAGAAACCAAAGGATTGGTCAAAAGCAGGAGCGGTGAAGAGGAGAATCTAACATGAACTATCGGAGTAACCTAGAGAAATGTCTCTCAGAAAGACAGTTTGCAATTACTGCTGAAATCGGACCGCCGAAAGGTTCTGATGCAAAAAAAATACGCGACAAAGCTGAATTTCTGAGAGGCTCTGCAGATGCTTTTAATATTACGGATAATCAGACTGCTGTTGTACGGATGTCAAGTTTCGCTGGATGCGTGATTATTCTCCAGATGAATATGGAACCAATCATGCAGTTGACCTGTCGTGATAGAAATCGAATTGGTCTGCAGAGCGATGGGTTAGGTGCTGCTGCACTCGGTATTCGGAACATACATTGTATTACTGGTGATCATCAGTCTTTTGGAAATCATCCTGCTGCAAAAGGAGTTTTTGATATTGATTCGATACAGCTTCTTCAAATTATAAAAAATATGCAAGATGCAGGTATTTTTCAGAGTGGCGATCCTTTGCTAGCTGGACGACCAAGTGTGTATCTTGGAGCTGCAGCAAATCCATATGCAGATCCTTTTAAGGCACAGGTTGATCGTCTCTGGAAGAAAATTGATGCTGGGGCTGAGTTTATCCAGACGCAAAGTGTGTATAATATCGAGAAATTTTCGAGATGGATGGATGATGTACGATCACAAGGACTTGATAGGAGAGTTCATATCCTTGCTGGTATCACTCCATTGAAATCCGTAAAAATGGCGGAACGCATGAAATTTCATGTTCCGGGTACTGATGTTCCTGATTCGGTGTATCAGAGAATGATACATGCTTCAGACCCTACAAAAGAAGGATATACAATTGCATTGGAAACTATTCGTGAACTAAAAACTCTTTCTGGGATTCATGGTATTCATATCACTGCTTTGTTCTGGGAAGAGATTATTCCTGATCTTGTAAAAAATGCAGGGTTGACTGCACGAATTTAATGTACGAGAATATATTTTCTTTTAATTCCGTGAAATAAGATTATTTTATTTTCAGTTATTTTCATATTATTTTCCCCTCAATAGTCTTTTAGAACGTAGTCACGATTTAAATGTGTTGGGCATCAGAATCGAAAAAAATAAGAACTACATTGTACACGAGGCATTTGATTTCTTGACTACTTCAGCTCTGATAAAAAGCACAGAACTAGAATCAAAAAATACCGGTAATTTTCTTCCTATAAATTCCGGTATTTCATGTACCCAGAACTCGGCGAGCTGAGCTCGACAGACTCGGGGGAGATCCAAGACCCTTTTCTGAGCGTGGCTCAACCTATGAATGCGTTCAGATTAATCCAAACACGTCCTGATTCCCATTATTTTATTTCACTACGTGGGAAAGCAAGCTTTCTCTTCGCTTGATGCCAATAGATCCCATATATGAACAGTGCAACAAGTACAGCAACGAAGGTTACTCGGTAGTTATCGGAGCGGATTAGGTTGTATTGCCAGCCCTTCCAGCAAAACGGGAACAACAGTTTTATGCCCCCGTGCGTGTGGACCAGAGAGAAGTCGAGGATGAAATGGGTGGTGACGCCGATATCAAGAGTGGTTTTGCAATAATTTAGTAAAAGTTTCTAGTGTCCTCAGAACTTGGGAAAAAATCGTTTTGTAGCTGAAAGGGGTTGGAGTATTAATACTGCATCTCGGGTGGGGCGTCGGGAAAGTCAATTAACACTTTGTTGAAAAGATATTAATAGGAACCAATGATTCCGGTGAAAGAAAATAATTTGGAGGTTACGCGATTTGGCACAAAAACGGATGAAAAAAATTTTGGTCACCGGCTCAGTAGGACAGATTGGTTCGGAACTTACAATGCTACTTCGAAAAAAATTTGGAAACGATAACGTACTTGCAACTGGGCGAAAAACCAAACCAAGCGAAATGCTTCTTAATTCTGGTCCCTTTGAGTTCATTGACATCTGTAAAAGAGAAACCATTGAGAAAGTCGTAAAAGAGTATGATATCGACACGATTTATAACATGGCTGCGATTCTGTCCGCGGTTGGAGAAGAAAAACCTCTGTTATGTTGGGATGTCAATATTAATGGATTGTATAATTGTTTAGAGGTAGCACGGGAACATAGTATGGTCCGAGTATTTGTTCCTAGTTCTATTGCTGTTTTTGGTCCAGAAACACCTCGAGATAACACACCACAGGAAACCATCCTACGACCAAAAACAATGTATGGTGTAACAAAAGTATCAGGAGAACTGCTTGGTGATTATTACGTGCAACGATTTAATCTGGATGTCCGAGGAGTTCGGTATCCTGGTATTATCAGTAATGAAACTCTTCCTGGGGGTGGAACCACAGATTATGCTGTGGAAATCTTCTACGAAGCCATTAAGCAAAAGAAATACACCTGTTTTTTACGAGCAGATACTGTCCTTCCTATGATGTATATGCCTGATTGTTTGAAAGGAACTATTGATTTGATGGATGCTGATGTAACGAAATTGAAACATCACTGTGACTTCAATCTGGCGTCTATGAGTTTTTCTGCTGAGGAGCTTGCTAATGAAATCACAAAACATATCCCCGAATTCACCTGTGATTACAAGCCTGATTTCCGTCAGATGATAGCTGATTCCTGGCCTCGCTCCATCGATGATAGTGCTGCACGTAAAGAATGGAATTGGAAACCAAAGTACAAGCTTGCAGAATTGACTAATGATATGTTGCAAAAACTTATTAAACGTTACTAAGAATGAAACCTTTTCATATCTTAATCTTATAGTTGCGACTGGGAATACTGCGTGGTCTGAAGCGATAGTGTAAGACCCGCAAATGAAAAGTCGCCTCTCCTTTTTTCTCCAGTCAAATCATATTTGTTTTTTGTCGCACGCGGCAGGTTTTTACCTGCCCTTTAAAGGTGCGACAGGAGACCAATAAAGTATGAATTTTGTATGTAGCGGTAGCTCTAAAAAGATTGCGAGTGACACTCGTAATAACTGGGTGACGATGATGTTTCCCACCCATAATAGATACCGAAATTTTCGAAAACAAAGCCACATCGACACCTGCACTCAAGCGTTTCGGGGCCTGGAACGCTTTGGTTTTGAGTTCGGCGAATTCGGCTTCGCTGAAAACCATGTTCATTTCCAAGTCAACATTCCCAAGCGGTATTCCATCCAAAATGCTGAGATCCTGCTCAAGTCCTATACCTCAAGAAAGATGTTTGAGACGCACCCTGGATTTCGAAAGCGCTACCCACGTGGTGGATTCTGGAGTGGATACGAACACTATGAATCCACTGGTCTGACCAATCTCGAAGAATCATCGACCTACCTACGAGATCAGCAGCAACATCACAACGTGACGGTAATTGATGACCGATAACAACACCTGACCGCCGAGTGAGATACGGCAACGCCCGATAGGGCTTGCCGAGGAACGAAGGCGGAATGGGATTATAAGGGCGGAGCCCTTAATGACATGAAAATATTTCTTCTAACCCTAAGTCAATACCTGATGGAATTGACAAAGGGAATAGGGCAGCCCGTATGAAATATGGTCCCAGAGATGAGACTGTGCCCTTAATTGGGTGCCCTCAATAACGACTAGTCAATATGTGCCATTGAGCACGAATAGGTACCTGTCGTTTATGCCCTAAGATACGCAAGAACAAGGAGGTGAAATCCCTATTATGCGTACACT
>CABMCU010000094.1 GCA_902384685.1 uncultured archaeon
AACAAAGGTATCATGAACGGCATTGATGCCTTGATTATTGCCACCGGTAATGATTCTCGGGCAATTGAGGCAGGCGCTCATGCATACGCAGCCAGAGATGGGCAATATACATCCCTCACCCGATATCACAAGAACAACAATGGGGACCTGGTCGGTGAAATCGAATTACCAATGGCAGTTGGTGTGGTTGGTGGTGATGCGAACATGCATCCAAAAGCAAAACTCTGCAGAAAAATACTTAGGATTAGTTCTGCACAAGAGCTTGCTGAAGTCGCTGCCTGTCTTGGTCTTGCTCAGAACTTTGCTGCTCTCTTTGCGCTTTCAACGGTTGGTATCCAAAAAGGACATATGTCGTTGCATGCGAAAAACATCGCGGTAATGGCAGGTGCACAAAGAGACGAAATCGAAAAACTCGCAAACCAACTTGTATACGACGGAAATGTAAAACTTGATTATGCAAAAGAACTACTCGAAAAAATGAGAAAGAAGGTTAAATAATTCCTTCAGTGATATCCTCAGGTTCTCGTTCACAGTAATAACATTTAATCCGTAAGGGATCTCTACTGACGACATGAAATCTGCTTTCGACTGGCTCACGCGCATTGGAAATGCAGGTCGGGTTTGAGCATTTCGTAAGACCTACCACTTCAGTGGGGAGTTCCACGATATGTTTTTTGACAACATCATACTCTCGGATAATGTTGATTGTTGCTTTTGGAGCTATCAACGCAATCTTATCTAATTCTTTAGGATCCAATTCTCGATTCTCTATTTTTACGATGTCTTTTTTACCTTTTTTACCGTTCACATTCATAAGAATACTCACAACAGAGGAGGTAGATTCTGGGATTCTTAACACGTGCAACACTTTCAATGCATGCCCGGGGGTGATATGATCAATCACAGTCCCGTCTTTAATCGGGGTGACTTTCAGTTCTTTCATAGTTTTTTACCTCCTAAGATGAGGGAAAGAAGTGCCATTCTCACAGGGACACCGTTGAATGCTTGTTTAAAATAGAGCGCATGTTCTGTCTTGTCTACTTCAGGGCTAATTTCTACCATTCGAGGAAGCGGATGCATCACTATCAGATCTTTCTTTGCCTGTTGCAACAGTGCGCTATCAACCTTGTAACTACCCACAACACGGTTATACTCTTCCGCATCAGGGAATCGTTCCTTCTGAATTCTCGTAGCGTAAAGAACATCTGCTTCTTTGATTGCTTTTTCCAAGTTTGAAGTGCTGACCGGTTCAACTCCAAATTCTTTACATTCATTAATTACTTCTTTTGGCATCTTCAGTGTTTCAGGGGAAACAAATGTCAGATCTGCTTTAAACAAGGACAATGCATAGGCGAGCGAATGAACAGTCCGCCCATACTTTAAATCACCAAGTAAAACTACCTTATTTCCCTTAATTTTCTTTTTCTCTGTCAAAATGGTAAATAAGTCAAGAAGGCATTGGGTCGGGTGTTGCCCTGCGCCATCTCCTGCATTAAGGATAGGGACTTCAGAAAATTCTGCTGCGAGTCGTGCAGCGCCTTCCTGCGGGTGACGAATCACGATTACATCACTATAGGAATCAGCCATCCTGATTGTATCCGCTAAACTTTCTCCTTTCTTCTGGGAAGTGCCACTCGGATCTGCAAACCCGATCACATTTCCACCAAGTCTGTGCATTGCACTTTCAAAACTCAGTCTCGTACGAGTACTCGGCTCAAAAAAGAGAGTAGCCAGGATATGTTGGTTTAAAAGTGTCGTGTGTTTCTCCGCGTTCGCATACGGAACCATGCGCTTAGCGTACTCAAGGATGTATTCAATTTCCTCTTTAGAAAAATCTTTAATTGAAATAATATCTCTGTTTTTAAAGTTCATTCGTATCAAAAAGAAACGAATAGGATGGTTGCTTAATAATCTTTTTAATGAATTAATTTATAGAAAAAAATCATTTTAATAAATAATTACAGAAGGAAATTTATTAATATATGTGGAATCTTATACTCTCTGAATATTATGTCTCGAGAGAAAAAATCTAAAGTAGATGATGTAGCGAAACTACGGAAGATTTTAGATAACTCGTCAGACCCAGATATTAAAACACTGATTTCGACAGATGAGAAAGCCCTTGATTCCGTTCGTAGACGATTAGCGGGTTCCTCATTAAAAACCAAACCATATTATGACCGTTCTTTTCATACACTCGGCTCTTTAGAACCGAGAGTAACTGTTCATCCAAAAATTACAGCCAGTCCCCGATTGATAACCCCTCCCCCAAAATTTAAACTGTCAACGACTCTACCTGAATTTAAATCAGTATCTCCTTCAACACTTATAGGGCCAATTCCTTCTAAGGAATTATTATTTACCGCCCAGGAGCTCTACGAGGTAGAAAAAGTTGATGTAATCACACCTGAACCGGCTTATGACTCTACTCTCCCGGAATGGCAACCTGTTGAAGAAACACAACCAACAGAACCACCGGCATCTCAAGCTAAATCAGCCGTTGACAATATACCTGAGTTTGAACGAGTTGATATCCCGAGTACGTCTGAAAAAACAGAAAAAGTTGTTGATTGGGAACCAATCCCACCAAAAGAAGAACCCCCTGAAACACTAGTTCAATTCATAGCCGTAGAATCACCGGAACCACAACTGCAAAAATTATCAAAGAAACAAGAACGGGAAGCAAAAAAAATACAGAAAACAAAAGAAAAAGAAGCGAAGCGACTAAAAAAACTTGAACTGAAAAAATTAAAAAGAGAAACGCGAGAAAAAGAACAAGAAGCAAAACAAATCATTCCAGAACAACAAGACATACAACCAACACCTGAAAAGACAGAGTTTATCATAATAAAACAAAAAAGGGACGTGAAAAAACCAAAAAAACTCGAAGATACTGCTGAGTGGGAATCGTACCCTGTTGAGAAAACAATTAAAAACTCATCTCTTAAATCTGTCTGTACTTACAAGCAATACACCCTCTACAAACGAGAAACAGCTAAACATAGTGGAAAGAAAAAAACAATTCATTTCTTTAGTAAAGAAAAACCGGGTATAGGCCACCCTACCCAACTACCCAATGGGTATCAAATCGCGGTCAATAATAAAACTGGAGTCCCCTATCTGAAAAAGAAAAAGTAGATTACGTTTCACAGCGTTTATAAGTACTTTTTCATATTCGCAAGTTGAGAAGAACCATGAACTGGAATGGACCATTACAAAAAATTAAAGATTTTCGTTTTGAAATTCCTTCGAATTATCAAGGAGAGCAGAAAAATCTACATATGAAAACCTCTGCGGTTATCTATGCAAACAATGGAATGATTGAATCTATTCGCAAGGATAATGCCCCCGAGCAGACTGCCAATGTGGCAATGCTCCCTGGTATTGTCGGGAAATCCTTGGCAATGCCTGATATTCACTGGGGCTATGGGTTTCCTATAGGTGGCGTGGCAGCTATAGATGAAGAAACAGGTGTGATTTCTCCGGGTGGGGTTGGGTACGATATCAACTGTGGTGTACGATTGATACGAACAAATCTCCATTTTACCGATTTGGATCCACAAAAGATACAACGTCTTATTGATGAGATGTTTTTCAATGTCCCGTCTGGTCTTGGTTCGAAAGCCAAGGTACATCTGAGTAGAAAGCAACTAGATGATGTTTTGAAACTCGGGGTGAAATGGGCTATCGAGAATGGGTACGGTTGGAAAGAAGACTCAGAGTATCTTGAGGAACAGGGTTGTTTAGAATATGCAGATATCTCAAAGGTTTCCAATGAAGCAAAACAACGTGGTGCCCCTCAACTTGGTTCGCTTGGCGCAGGCAATCATTTTTTAGAGATTCAGAAAGTCGCTGAGATTTATGATCCTATTGCAGCAAAAGTGTTCGGCATCCATAATGAAGGCCAAATCATGGTAATGATTCATACAGGTTCCCGTGGGTTTGGTCATCAGGTTTGCACGGATCATCTTCGAGTGCTTGAACAAGCAGTAAAAAAATATAATATTTGGCTTCCGGACCGCCAGCTCGCATGCGCCCCGGTTACTTCGAAAGAAGGGCAGGATTATTTAAAAGCGATGGCATGTGCCGCAAACTTCGCCTGGTGTAATAGACAGATGATTGTACATTGGGTTAGAGAGTCTTTTGAGAAAGTTCTTCGTCAACGTGCTGAAGATCTTGACATGGGCATCGTATATGATGTTTGTCATAATATCGCAAAACTAGAGGAACATGATGTCGAAGGAAGGAAGCAAAAAGTATATGTTCACCGGAAAGGTGCAACCCGTTCTTTTGGACCAGGAAAACGAGAAGTGCCTCTGAAATACCGTGATATCGGACAGGCCGTGTTAATCCCTGGGGATATGGGAACGGAAAGTTACCTGTTGCATGGTACTAAAGACTCAGAAGAAACATTTGGTTCCACCTGCCATGGTGCAGGAAGAGTGATGTCGAGAACTGAAGCAGTTCATCGATTTCGGGGAGAACAAATCATAAACGATTTGAAAATGAAGGGTATCTACGCCCATCCAGCCAGCTGGAAAGTCATGGCAGAGGAAGCGCCAGATGCTTACAAAGATGTCAGTGAAGTCGTAAACGTCACCCATGGTGCTGGAATTTCCTTAAAGGTCGCTAAGTTGTTACCATTGGGTGTCGTAAAAGGTTAATCGCCTGAGTTGATTTATACCAATTAGTTTTAAATGCTTGGGAATTATTACGGTGTATAATTACGTGGTGATGCAGTTGGAAGATGTACAAATCGTTGATTTCGAAGATATGAATCTAGGAAACGGAACCGTTATCGCAGGGTTTCCATCCATAGGTCTGGTGAGTACGATTGTTGCGAATTACATGATTGATGCATTAGGCTTAAAACAGATTGGTGCGATGGATTCAGCATATTTTCCCACGCTTTCTGTAGTTCATACCGGCGAGCCGCTCTCCCCAGTACGGATCTATGGTGGAACGTTGAACAACGGACAGAAACTCGCTGTCTTTGTCTCTGAGTTCAAACCAAAAGCAAACTTGATTAATTCATTATCAGACGCGATTATGGTTTGGTCAAAGAAAAAAGGCTGTAAACTGTTGATTTCCCCTGAAGGAATGGTGGTTGAAGGAAAATCTGCAGAAAACGAGATGATTATTGATGCGTACGCGATCGGATCAACTGAAAACGCGCGAGCGACACTTACAGCAAAAAACATCCCACAGTTTAAAAACGGGATCATCGCTGGGGTTTCCGGGGTACTGTTGAATAAGGGGAAACATGAAAAATTCGACGTGATATCGATTCTTGCTGAGGCGCATCCGAATTACCCTGATGCACGTGCTGCAGCCTCCGCGATTAATGTGATTGCCCTCGTAATTGGTATTGAGATACCCGTCGGCCCATTATATGATGAGGCAGAACGAATTGAGAAACAGCTCCAGAAATTCCATAAACAAGCAAAACCAATTGTATCCGGTGCCAGTCAGATTCCACAACCAGAAATGTATGGATAAGAGAACAGAACTTATTCTCTTGTTTTCTGTTCTTTCTCCCTAACTTTTAAAAAGGTTCCCTAGTTATTTATAGTGACATGATGAAGAAGATACCAACGAGTCATCCACGGTACCTTTCCTTGGTGACAAGAGAACAGATATCCGAGGCCATGAGACACGGCATCGTTCACGAAACCGGCTTAATTGCCCATGGTCGTGGCGAAGCATTTGATTATCTCCTTGGTGAAACTACAATACCTCCCGCTGATGTTGCAGAGAAGATTGCAGCTTCTACCTTGTTATGCGCAAAAAACCCGGTGATTTCTGTAAATGGAAATGTTGCTGCACTTGCCGCTGATGTATGTATCTCCTTAGCAAAAAGTATTCCCGCAAAGCTTGAAATAAACCTGTTTCATCGTACGTCAGTGCGAATAAAGAAGATTGCCGCCTTTCTTCGCAAAAAAGGTGCAAAAACCGTATATGGTTTAAATCCTAATGCTAAGATACCCGGGCTCGATTCTGATCGTGCGCTCTGTGAAAAAGAAGGGATTTTTACCGCTGACATTGTTCTTGTTCCTCTTGAGGATGGTGACCGCTGTCAGGCTCTTCAAAGGATGGGAAAAACTGTTATTGCAATTGATTTAAACCCGTTATCTCGTACAGCACAAGCCGCTTCCATTACCATCGTTGATAATGTAACCAGAGCAGTTCCTAGGATAGAACATTGGATTCATGAATTAAAAGATACAAAACGATCTGATCTCGATAAACTTATAAAAACATGGGATAATACAAAAAACCTTGCTGAAGTACTATCTTTTATTTCAAAAAGACTAAATTCCTTGTTTTAATACGGTGAGTCATATGTATCGAAATCATTATTCAAAAGAAATCACAAAAAAGGAGTATAATTCCTCGGTTACTGTTGCTGGCTGGGTTGAAGATATCAGAAACCTCGGTTCGATTGCGTTTCTCATCCTACGCGATAAAATAGGAACATTACAACTGACGATTTTAAAAAAGAAATCTCCTGAGCTTTTTGAGAAGTTAATTTCATTACCGCGTGAGTCTGTTATTTCAGTAAAAGGTCTTTGTAAGGAAAATGAAAAAGTCAGGAATGGGTATGAGATCCTCCCTGAATCCGTTGATGTTCTTTCTGTTGCTGAAACACCTTTACCGCTTGGTATTGTTGATAAAGTCGAGGCTGATTTTGACACGCGACTTGATAACCGGGTGATTGATCTACGAAAACCAGAGATTCAAGCAATTTTTAAGATTCGCAATGCGGTACTTGCTATGGCTCATGAATATCTACGATCTCAATCTTTTCTTGAGGTGCATACCCCAAAGATCATCGCGAGTTCCTCAGAGGGGGGAACCGATATGTTTAAACTTCAATATTTTGAGAAAGAGGCATTTCTTGCGCAGTCCCCTCAGTTATATAAACAGAGTTTAATGGCAACTGGTCTTGATCGTGTCTATGAAATCGCATGGTATTTCAGAGCTGAGGAGCACAACACACGGCGACATCTGAATGAGTCTACAGCAGTTGATGCAGAGATGGCGTTTATTAAGGATGAAGAAGATGTAATGAAAATACTTGAGCATCTGGTGTATGCGATGTGGAAACGTGCAGGTGAATGTACTGAAGAGCTTAAGGTTCTAAAAAAAACTATTGCTGTTCCAAATTTACCATTTACCAGAATCCCTTATGATGCTGTAGTTAGTAAAGTTCAGCAGAGAAAATCACCGATCCAATGGGGTATGGATCTCAGCACTGAAGATGAACGACTTCTTGGAGACATTATGAAAGAGGATGGGATAGATTTCTATTTCATCACCAAGTATCCCTTAGAATCAAAACCATTTTATACGATGCCCGATGGAGAGAAATATTCACGCGGTTTTGATCTGGAATGCAAAGGTGTTGAGATTTCCTCTGGTAGTCAACGAATCCATGATGTAACATTATTGAAAGAACGGTTGAAGATATGCGGTCTTGATCCGAAGGATTTCGAAGCGTATCTAAAAGCATTCCGATATGGGATGCCGCCACATGGGGGATTTGGTTTTGGTATTGAACGGTTCTTGATGGAGCTCCTAGATATGAATAATATTCGAGAGTGTATCCTATTCCCGCGTGACCGATCACGTCTTACTCCATAAAAATATAAGTCTTATTTACTTGATAGCTTTTCAATTAATCGAACTAATTGTTATATTAGTATATTGAATCATCTATTGTATATACTAATTAATAGTAATTTCAGAAAAATGATACAAAATTTATGTAATATTTTCTCTCCAGAAAATAAATTTATAGATGTATGTTTATGCAGTGAGTAGAAGATGTATAAAATATTCGTTCAAGGTATAGTTCAAGGTGTTGGATTTCGACCGTATATCTACAGAAAAGCTAAAGAGCATAAACTCGTCGGTTCGGTAAAAAACATTGGTAATGGTGTTGAAATAATAATTAATGATAGAAATTTCATTCAAAAACTCGCTGATCTTCCTCCGCTTGCAAAAATCTCAAATTACACGGTTATGGAAATACAATCAAAGAAACATTTTTCTGATTTTTCAATTCTCAAAAGTTCAGTTACTGAAGGAGAAACAGAACTTCCCGCAGATATTTTCATGTGTCATGATTGCCTTAGAGAACTAAGAGATGGAAAAAATAGACGGCATGGCTATTATTTCATCACATGTACAAATTGTGGACCACGATTTACGATGATTGAAGATTATCCCTATGATCGACCGTTTACATCGATGCATCAATTCAAGATGTGTCCTCAATGCAAAAGAGAGTACACCGATCCCCTTAATAGACGATATCACGCGCAAACAATCGCTTGTAAAAAGTGTGGTCCAAAATTACATCTCTTGAATAATAAAAATGATATCAGTTGTAGATCTGATATGGAAACAATTGAAAAAGCCATCGATCTCGTCAAATCTGGAGAGATATTATCAATCAAAGGAGTGGGAGGGTTTCACGTCTGTTCATTATGCGATGACGAGAATGTCTGGAAAGTAAGAGAACTGTTTCATCGCCTCCACAAACCATATGCTCTCATGGTTAAAGATGTAGAGATGGTTGAAAAATTTGCGTGCGTATCTGAAAAAGAAAAAGAATTGTTGCAAAGTCCACAACGACCAATTGTTGTTCTAAAAAAGAAAGAAAAGGATTCCTTCAAAATCGTTTCAGAGTTAGATACTATTGGAGTGATGTTACCCTATACAGCGTTACATTACCTCCTATTTGATTGTATTAATGAGCCACTTTTAATGACATCGTGTAATATTCCAGGAGAACCCGTGTCAATTACAGAAACGATAGGTAAATATTTCTTGACCCATGAACGCAGAATTGTAAATAGATGTGACGACTCTGTTTTAAAAGTTATTTATGACACATCGTTTTTTCTCAGACGTTCGCGAGGATATACTCCTATACCTGTTATTTTTCCGATAGATTGTCAAGATACTGTTGCGGTGGGTGCTGAGTTAAATAACATCATCTGTACAGCAAAGAAAAATAAATGTTATCTTTCCCAGTACATTGGTGATACATCAAAGTATGAAACATATAATTTTTTAAAAGATGCTGTTATGAAATTTATTTATCTCACTCGGTTAAAACCACGGATTATTACATGTGATCTTCATCCTGGTTATAATTCAACGATATTTGCAAAGGAATTAGCCAACATGTATAACGCAAAATTAATACAAATACAACATCACCAGGCACATGTGGCTAGTGTCGCAGCTGAACATAATATAACCGACTATGTAGGAATTGCGATGGATGGATTGGGGTATGGTGATGATGGGAGATTATGGGGTGGAGAAATATTCTCTGTACGGAAAGGAAATACGTTTACACGCGTTGGACATCTTGAAGAACAACCTCTGTTGGGTGGTGATTCTGCAACAATATATCCAAAGAAAATGCTCTTTGGGATTCTATCCAGGATATTGACTGAAAAAGAACTTCTAAAATTTAGACTATTTGATGAAAAAGAAAGTCGAATATATTTCAAAATTTTGCATAATAATTTCAATGTACAACCCACCACAAGTACTGGAAGGATTCTTGATGCTGTTTCTGCATTGTTAGGTCTCTGTGAGAAAAGAACCTATGACGGGAGACCAGCGATGATTCTGGAAAGTATAGCGACGATGCCTTTAGAATTCGAACCGGTTTTTTCTCAGGAACAGGGAAAAACAATTCTGATGACAACTCCGTTGTTCGATTTTCTTCTTGAGAATAAAGAAGAGAAAGGAAAACTCGCAGCAACTGCTCAGATGTATATAGCAAAAGGGCTTTATGAAATGGCACGAACAGCGTTAAAAAAGAAAGATATGTCTATTGTTTTTTCAGGGGGTGTTGCATATAATAGAATGATTTCTGGCTTTATGCTTCAACACGGTGTTCTTGTCAATCGAGAACTACCGGCGGGAGATGGTGGTATCTGCTATGGTCAAGCGTATTTAGCTAATATGAATAAAAATATGTAACATATCCAGAAATTATTAATGGCTTTTCTTCAATTATAACTCGTTTTTAAGATTTGCAGTATTAGAATTTTATTTTCGTTATAGCCAGCTGTCCATGTTTTACGCCTTTTAATGCTTTGACGTTTTCTGCAAATTTTTTTATACGGCTCGATTGACCACGTATTACAACTATTTCAAGACACATACGATCGTCTACATGAATGTGGGTCGTGAAGGTGATTTCTTTGTGATGATGATGTTGGAGGTGAAGCAATTTGTCTGTTACGTTTCCTATATCGTGATCATAAATAATAGTAAGAGTGCCAATGACCTCGCTTTCCTCATCTTTAACCCCTGATTCAATAATCTCTTTTCTTATTAGATCTCTAATAGCTTCAGAACGATTTGTGTAACCTCTTTTTTTTATTAATATATCGAATTTGTTTAGTAACACAGGTTCAAAAGATACCCCAACTCTTTCTACAGACATGATGTCACGTCCATAGCAAAATCATTGTACTATTATATGAAAGCTGCTACGAATAATTATTGTACTGTTCAGATTCGATAGAAATTTAAAATCTTCTTATTACCAGCAAGTTAACACGTTTACATGAGGAACGTAGCACGAATTAATTATTTTTGTTACCAAAATTCTTTTATACTATCCTATATATTAAGGATGCTAAAAACACAAGATTCTACGGAGATATAAGAGATGTGGTTAATCACAACGCTCGTTGCAGCAATTGGCGTCACAATTCTCTGGCATGTAGCACCTAAAATATATAAGCTTGAAATACTCAGTTTGATGCTCTGGGGTTCATCAATCATGATACTAGTTGATCACCTTTTAGCCTATGACGGTAGAGCATTCGTTGAAATGGAAACAGGCGGCCTCATAACTAACAGCATCG
Organism: uncultured archaeon; assembly: GCA_902384685.1. Lineage (GTDB taxonomy): Archaea > Thermoplasmatota > E2 > DHVEG-1 > DHVEG-1 > SM1-50. The sequence goes on from CABMCU010000094.1 coordinate 10,905, forward strand.
TGCTTGGAATTGTTATGTTAATACCTGTGCTTATTATCTGGATAACCGTTCTTATAATTAAAAAACCAAAAAAAAATATAGAATGGAGGTAAAAAATGGCGTGTTTTTTAGCACCAATGGCGACAGGAATAATAACGACTGTATTTAGAAAAAAAATTCCAGCAGCACTTAAAATAGGTTGGTTAAATATCATGCTGTGGGGTGGAGTTGTAATGCTTGCAATCGAACACATAGCACATGGAGAAGTCGTGTTTTATCCACCATTTCTGACTGCAATGCAAAACCCCGCCGATATCCCAACAATGTTACAGGAAGTAACAACAGTAGGTGTAACAATGACGATAGGCATTGTGCTCGTATGGATCATCTTGGTAGCAATCACATCAAGAATACCGCGTGTGTCAAAGCAAATTGAATAAAACAGCTTATCAAACCTAGCTTTCTTATTTTTTTTTTTTTTTTATAACTTTTTTCAACTGAAAATAAATTTAAAAGTATCTATTTTCTATTATAAAATTAAAAAAGAAAAATACCT
>CABMCU010000095.1 GCA_902384685.1 uncultured archaeon
CATTATAGAGGCATTATATGATAGAAAAATACGATGTTGTAAACTGTTTTTCAGAACTTACATGGATACAAGATAAAAACCTCAGAAACAAGGTTGTGAACGTATGGAAAATCGCCGCTGATCGTGGGAAATGGCAACGACTCCAGGAGATCCCGTTTACTCTTATTTTTAAAAACTCAGGGTTACTTGTTGAACATACCAAAAGAATTACAACGTTGGTCCGAAATGTTGGAAATACACGTGATGAACCCCTCAACAAAGACCATCTTATCGCTGGAGCTCTTCTCCATGACGTCGGAAAACTCCTTGAATATGAAATGAAAGACGGAAAAATCGTTAAAAGTAAATTTGGGGAGAAAATGCGGCATCCTGCTGCCGGCGCACAACTTGCCGAAGAATGCTTGCTTCCTGCAGAGGTGGTGCATATTATCGCTGCACATTCTCATGAAGGAGACACCATGAATCGATCCCCGGAAGCAATTATCATTCATCACTGTGATTTTATCGACTTTGAAATTAAAAAAGCATTAAACAAATAGGAGCTATTGAGAACATGAAGTTGTACGAGAACGAAGTGAAAAAAATTTTTGATACCATGAAAATCCCTATTCCGAAACAATATGGTGTTATTCATTCTGCGGAAGAACTCGATCAGATATCAGTGAATTTTCCGCTTATGTTGAAATCCATGGTTTTGGTTGGTGGCAGAGGAAAAGCAGGTGGTATTAAAAAAGCCCAGAACATGGCAGAGGCAAAATCACTCGTAAAAACATTGTTCAATCTGAAGATTAAAGGATTACCCGTGGAAAGTATTCTTTTAGAAGAATCGGTGGATGATCTCGGTGCCTGTTACATTGGTACAACCATGGACCCTGCGACCTTTAACAATGTGGTCATGGTTAGTGCCTCTGGCGGTGTTGACATTGAACAAGTTGCTCGTGAAAAACCAGAATCTATTGTAAAGCAAGCCATCGTCGATAACACGAAGACGCTACCGAAAAAAATTGCACAGGAGCTAGCATCTGCTCTCTCTAATAATTTAGATAAAAAAATAGAGACGAAGAAAAGAAACAAACTTCAGGATAACCTTGCTGATATCATCTCAAAGGTGTATGAGACATACCAGCGGTGTGATGCAAGGTTATGCGAGGTCAATCCATTGCTCCTCACTTCAAAGGGTGTGATTGCTGCTGATGCGAAACTCGTTCTAGATGACAATGCACTGTTCAGACAAAATGATTTGTTGCAGATGTTGGGGATCTCTGAAAAACGACATGATGTTGCGGAACGGACAAAAAACGAACTCAGAGCCCAGGTTGCAGGATTCCCCTATATCGATCTCCTACCGGAGAATTTCAAAAAGGATCCTCAGAAACTCTATGTTGGTCTTGTTCCAGGTGGCGCTGGCTACGGTATATTTTCCATTGATGAAGTTGCCACTATTGGAAAACGATTTTTCCATGACCGTGTCGTTCCCGTGAACTTCATGGATAGCGGTGGAGGACCAACACAAAACAGAGTAGCAGATATGTTCCATCTGCTCATGGATTACCCTATTGTAGACATTATCATTACCTCACGGTTTGGTGGAATATCCAGCTGTAACATCTTCATTCGCGGTCTCATAAAAGCAGTGGTTGAACGTTATGAAAAAGGATTGAGAATGATCCCGATCTATGGAAGAATGGTCGGGACTGATCTCCCAAGCGCACGCACGTTTTTAGAAAAGGAAAAACATGAACACGCTGATGCATTACAAGACGTACACATTGTCATAGGAAATCAACGGATCATGGCTGATGTGATCCGCGAAGGAATCCAAAAAACATCTGAATCCAAGGGTTGGAAACTATGAAGAAAATCGCACCTGACCAAGGGATGTTATACTATCTTATCAGTAAAAAACGTCCTGATCTTGCAAAGACGATAAAAAAAACCGGAATGATTGAGACCGTGATCGTTGGACTCGGCGGACAGGGAACACGACATGCGGCACTCATGCAACAATACGGCACTTTGATTACGGCAGCGATAGCCCCAGGCCGCGGTGGAACACGACTTCTAGAGACGATTCCTATTTATGATACGATGAAAGAATGTCTCACTGAACATCCTAATATCGCTGCAGCGAGCATCTGGCGTCATTACTCAACAGCAAAAGACGCTACTATCGAAGTCATAGAGACAGGAATACCGATAGTGGTTCTCATCACTGAAGGCATCCCTCTACGAGATGTCCGTGATATTCTTGTCGCTGCACGAAAGCATAACACATTACTGATCGGAGGAAACACCCCAGGTGTCATTTTCCCTCCAGAGGGAATTAAGATAGGGATGTTACCTGATGTGTTTTATCCACAGGAAATCTCCTCAGAATCATTTGGTCCAAAAGGTGTTACGATTATCTCCCGGAGTGGCGCAATCCTCTATCATTTATCAGATGCATTAGCAAGCATTGGTATCGCTCAAAATGCCGTACTCGGAGTTGGTGGCGATGGAGCAATTGGCTCGACATTTCGTGATCTTGTTCCCCTTGCCATGGAATACAAAAACACAGATCTTGTCGTTGTCGCCGGTGAGATTGGTGGCTGCCAAGAGGAACTCCTCGCAGAGGATATCAAGAAAAATCCAAAGAAATACCCGAAACCGATCGTTGCCCTGATCTCTGGGAACCATGCCCCTGAGGGAAAAACCATGGGTCACGCCGGTGCGATTGTTGCTCCAGGACAAGCCTATGGGACATTCCAATCAAAGAGAGAAGCGTTTGAAAACGCTGGTGTTCCAGTCGCAAATAGCCAGTACGATCTTATGAAGGAAGTACAAATAAAACTGCACAATATAACCTATTTTAACACGGGGAATTACTATAAAAAAATGAAGACGGTATGGGACGCACCACTAGAAAAACCAAGCTGGGGGACTATCATAACGAATGTGTTACCAAATAACCTCATACTATCCGGATATTCTCTCCAAGAAATCATCGAGCAGAAAGGATTCTTAGAAACCGCGTATCTTCTTGTAAAAGGAGAGTTTCCCGATAAAAAAACAGCAGAAGAAATGCGGAAAATCGCGGTAGAGGCTGCAACATTACAAATCCCGAAAGTGAAACAGTTTAAAAATGAGGATATCTCCAAGACCCTTGTCAAATATCTCGTGCTAGACGACGCATTAGCCAAATACCCTCAAGAGGGAACCACGGGGGCGGTAAAAAAGACAATGTTTTGCTTGGGGCGAACTGCTCGTTATCTCAGTGGTGTATTGGACACGGAAAAAGCCTTAGAAAAACTCAGTGGAAACGAGCCATTCTCCCACATTATATATCGTGCGATCACAGGAAACACAATAGTGAATGAAAAACATTGTCGGATGATTGAAACGATGATTGTTGCATCGGTGGATCATGGTGTCACACCTCCCTCTGCACAGGCTACTATCATCGCAGCATCAACAAGGACGCCATATGAAGTAGCAGTTGCTCAAGGTATAGGTGTTATCACTGATGTTCACGGTGGTGCTGGTGCAAAAGCAGCTCAATTTTTTCATGAGTGTATTGAAAAATCAAAAAAGGAACACATCGATGTTTCTCAATCTGCACGGATCCTCATGAAAGAGTATATTGAGAAAGGAAAAAGAATCGAAGGATTAGGTCATCGCGTTCATACAAAGGATCCGCGACGTGATGTGCTCTGGAATGTCGCGTCTCAGACTGGTGTTGCAGGAGAACATATGAAACTCTCAAAGATTGTAAGCGCACTTTTTGAACAGGTCAGAGGGATGAACCTTCCTATCAATGTTGATGGAGTGATTGGAAGTATTGTTGCAGATATGGACCTGAATCCATCCATTGCCAAAGCGCTCTTTATCTACGGAAGGCTCGCTGGTCTATCCGCCCATTACTTCGAAGAAATATCATCACAGCCGGTGATGAGAAGGATAAACTTTGCTGAAGTAGTGTACCGTGGAAAAGAGCCAAGGCATCTCATGTGAGGTTGTATGTACTCAGAACTCTCTTCGTTTCCGCTTGTTTCAAAAGTGTTAAATACGCACAGATGTCATACTAAGGTGACCTATGAAGATTTTACTAGTTTTCCCACGAATTGAACATGGAGCAATTATTCATTCTGATAGAGGATCATGGAGTTCTATTCTGTTTGGGTATCCAATTATTACGTTACCGCATTTAGCTGCGATCACGCCAAGGCATCATGAAGTAAAAATCATCAATGAGAACTATGAAGATCTTGATTTTAATGAACCAGCTGATCTGGTGGGAATCACGAGTTATACGATGACCGCACCTCGTGTTTACGAGCTTGCTGATGAATTCCGCCGACGAGGACGAAAAGTAATCCTTGGCGGATATCACCCGACCGCGATGCCTGACGAAGCAAAACCACATGCTGATTGTATCGTGCTTGGGGAAGCTGAAGCAATATGGCCCGAACTTCTTAAGGATGCAGAAAAAGGAAAGCTAAAACCATTCTATGGGCCAAACCCGAATTTTGATATGGCTGCTATTCCTCCAATTCGACGGGATCTCATCCGACAGAATCCCATCGCTGGTGCAGTGCAATCCACCAGGGGATGTCCTAATCAGTGTGAGTTTTGCGCAATAGCGAGTTTCTGTAAACATGGTGTAAAACAACGACCCATAAAAAATGTCGTTGAAGAAATCCAACAGATGCCAAACCGGGTTTTCGCCATTCATGACCCTAGCATCACGGTCAACCCATCGTACGCACGGGAACTTTTCAAGGAACTTATCAAACAGAAGGTTCACAAAGGATGGGTCGCTAATGGAAACGCAAATGTACTAGGAAAAATCGATGATGAATTCCTTGATCTTGCTTATAAAGCAGGATGTGTAGAATGGTTCGTCGGTTTTGAGTCCGTCAGCCAGGAATCACTTAATGGAATTAAAAAAACAGTCAATAAAGTTGAGGATTTCAAACAGATGATTAAACGAGTTCATAAACATGGGATGGCGATCCAGGGCGGTATCATCTTTGGTTTTGACCAAGACACGCCCGATATCTTTGATGCGACCCTGGAGAAGATGTATGAATGGGAGTTGGATGCAGTTGAAGTTAATATTCTTACCCCGTATCCAGGGACACCATTATTCGATCGACTGGAGCGCGAGGAGAGACTGCTTACAAAAGACTGGAAAAGATATAACCAGGTTGAGGTTGTTTTTAAACCAAAAAACATGACAGAAAAAGAATTGTTTGAAGGTACCAGGAAGGTCGCAAAAAGGTTTTACACCATGCCAAATGTAATTATCCGTGCACTTCGGACGTTTGCTATTGTAAAAAGAGTATCAGCAGTTCTCCCTGCAGGGACAAATTACTCGTTCAGACTCTACTATAAAAGGGATTTCAAATTCTGAACCACATTAGTTATTATCGCCAACCGATCTTTCCATATTCTAAAAACTATTTAAGAACGGAATCGAATCACTAGTAAGACAATGACACAGAAAAATAACGCGGAGAATTCTTGGACTACCGAGGCTGAAAGAGGACACCTCTCTAGCACTCTTGAATGGTGGGCAGTGATAGGATTTTTCACTACACAAGAAAACCAGAAACAATGGAGCATAAAGGCAACGCTAAGTGAAGGGGGCGTTAACAAAAAACAAATTGATTCTCTCTGCAATATCACGTTATTTGACCAAGATGAAAACCGTCATTATGTGTCTTACACGCGCATACAAGGTTCTCCCTTACGAGCCGGACAAGACGTTTTTAATGTGGGTCTCAACGATTCATTCATAAAAGGCTCATATCCTGTCTATGAAGCGCATTTCCGGGATCCAGATCAGGATATTGAAATTGATATTATAATCCAAGCTGACTCTTTTCCCCACTGGGTTGCTAAAGAAGCAACAAATGGATGGATCCCAATGGGGCTTGGATTCTTTCGATATGGATTCATCCCAAAAACAAAGATATCCGGAACAATAAAAATTCATGGAAATCTTTTCACCATAAAAGGAACCGGATATTTCGAGCATGTCTGGGGAAATTTCTCCTATAGTAATCCACTTTCATCTGTTAAGGACCATAAGAAAACAATATCCACCTATGCAAGACTCATTGAATGGTGGTTACGAAATCGTAAACTCCGCGTACCATCAACAATCAAATTCTGTACAGAAAATAATCCACTAGGCTATGACTGGGCATGGACTGTTTTTAATAACGGATGGACGATTTTCTACGGAAATAGCCTTTTCTGGATGATGGAAGGACCTGCAACCGGTATATTGATTCTTTCAAAAGACGGAAAAATCTACACGGAATTTAATAACATAGATTTTCGGTATAATACCACACAGACAGCAAAGAACTACGATTTTATGTATCCTTCTGATTTCGAAATCACAGCGAGGAACGAAAAAGAAACACTTCGCCTCCGATTCACGATGACTCAAGAATGCCGGGAATATATCTCACGATTCCCCGATAGGAAATATTGGCTTGCTTTTGTCATCTGTGAAGCCCCTGGAATCACAAAAGGATACTACCGTGACAACAAAGAGGAGGTACCGCTTACTGGAATATGTAAAATCGAATCACAACGACAAGTATCAATTCTAGGTCATAACTCCCTGCGAATCGATATCCTCAAACCACCCAAAGGGGTTGGTATCTCTATTGAAATAGATTCACATTACATGGAGAAAAAAATTTTCGCACAATTACGATTAATTCCAAAACCAATCCTGAGGTTCAGCTGTAAAAGAAATAACAGCTTTAGACAGAAAAACCAATAAAAAATCCATGAATGATTGATTAGTCGTAGAGGTTTCTTTTATCAAGTAATCGTTTTGCCTTGATGGATTTCCTATCAAGTGTGTTTGGTTTGACCAGTTCAACTCTTGGTGGTGCGACTGTATGAGAGATATGAACGCCATTGTTGATCTCTGGGAGTTCCATAAGACCCGTAAAGATCTTATCACGAAGAGCATCAGTAATTGAAGATGTTTCAGCGATGATGGTGATGTGGTCTTTTCCTTCTTTTCGTTCAAAGATAGCCTGATATTCGATGACCTCAGGCCGACCAAAGAGGATATCGTCGAACATCCTGGTAAAGAGATTATCTCCTGCACCAATCGGCAGCATATCATCAGTCCTGCCTTTAATTTCGATTTTCTTGAGGGGGAGACCGCAGGGGCATCGGTCTGGGATGATGCGACCTAGGTCACGTGATTGGTATCGGATGAGAGGCATGCCCTCTCGATTTAGGGTGGTGAAGACAAGCTCTCCGATTTCTCCATCTTCAAGGTGCTCTCCCGTTGAGGGATCGATAACCTCGGTGAGGAAATTTGTTTCTGTTAGATGCATTCCATGTTTTTCTTCGCATTCCGCTGCCATATTCATTCCAATCTCAGTGGTTCCATATCCCATGAACACATCGGTGTTCCATGCTTGTTCAATCTTTTTTCGCATTGAGTTTGGGGTTGGTTCAGCACCAAGGAGAATACGGGTGATTCCTAGAGTATCGAGATCATGGAGTTTTTTTAATTCTGATGTAAGGTAATTGATGCGTGATGAGACGTCCATAAAAACCGTTGGTTTGTATTCAAGTAGTATTTTCAGCTCGTCTTCGATTTTTAACCGCCCAGTTACTAGAGTGAGTGCTCCGATTTTCCCAAAGATGTGCTCATAACAATACCGATTTCCCCAGATTTCGGTGCCATAACCTTCTTCAAAAGTCAGGCGGATAATATCATGAGGATTGATGTGGTAGATAAGACGCATGCCGGTAACTGAAGAATTAATAATTGTATTTATGTCTCGTCGCGTTAAATAGGCTTTCTTCGGTGCGCTCGTGGTGCCTGAGGTGGTAAACACTTTTATGAATTTGTCCTCAGAGACACAAAAAAAGGATCGTGGGTTTTCTTGAAGATCTGCAGGGTTCGTCATTGGGAGTTTCATCAGATCAACAAAGGAATTAATATCACGGGGTTTGACATGATGCTGTTGGAAGAGTCGATGATAGAATGGTGAGGTGTTGTACGCATAGAGAAGTGTGTGTTTGAGCTCTAACCATTCATAGCGTTCAAGAATTGCCCGAATGATTCGATGAACAGGTGGTGCAAGGGTATTCCGTGATGGGGCTTTTTTTTCGTGTAATACGGATTTTACGTAGGGGGCGAATCGTTCAATGATGGAAATTCCTCACATTAATGTATTATCCTTTTCGTTGTTTGTATATACCTTATATTTAATAAATATTTATAACAATCATGCTTTTCGCAGAATCAGAAAAAATATTTTCTGCATGTATTTTTTACCTACCAGTTTTTTTCCTTAGGAGTACCGAGATAAGGATGCCGTGCTGAGGATGTGAAACAATGTCCATAACAATAAAAAGAGTTCTTAGAACTGCGTCCTCTTTCGTGATATTCCCATTTTTAGAGGAGAAGGTACGAAAGATAACTCGAGTATCAGGTTCCATAGTGTTCGCGATGTGTTCCAATACCTCATATCGTGGTTCAATACCTTGAGAGACAATAATAACGTGGGAAGATTGCATTGCGTATGTCAGTGCGTTTGCATGATGTATCTGAATCTGATTCTCCTGATGTAATGCATGAACACAATACTGTGCATCTCGAACAGAAGTAATATTTTTGTCAATCCCAATTGTTCGAGCTCCTGTTTTTTGGGCAATAAGCAAAGAGGTTGAAGGAAGAGATCCGCAACCGATATGGAGAACGGTATCCTGTTTGGTTATTTTAGTAAGATTTATTTCTTTATCAACAATATCTTCATAATAGGTAATATAGGACAGTAGCAGCGAAGGGAGTTTTACAATGATTTTTTCGACGATGATAAACAAATAATCGCTCATGAATTTTAGTGCAAATGGGTTCATATTTCTACTAATGGTTTTAAAAAAAAAGGAGGATATGGTAGACACGAGTGATTGATGTTTTTGTCCTTTCATGTTTATTATCTATCTCCCATTCGTAACCAACTGATCCTCTCAATCAAAAAAGTAATGCTCATGCGATATAACCTTTCGATTTTAGCCATTGTTCTACGTGATCTAATCCATGAGTGAAATCAACCATGGGTTCATATCCTAAAAGAGTTTTTGCTTTTTCAATGGATACTGTATTTTTATTGGTAAATATTTCGACTGCTACAGGTGTCACCCATGGCTCTATTTTAAAAAGAGTATATCCTACCATCATGAGTTTACCTACAATTAATGCGATCCGTTTGGACATGTTTTTCTTAATAGATGGTTTACCAGCCATTTTTGCTAGGGCGTTTAAATAATCACCCCATGTTGTCATATTATCCCCATCAGTGATATCAATAATCTCACCGACCGCATATGTTTCCTTTAATACGACAATTAAGGCATCGATGAGATTCTCAATATAAGTATGTAGGAAGATGCCCGTTCCTTTATCAATAAGTGCAATTCGGTTTTTTTGAATTGCTTGAAGAGGCCGTAATACCCATGTTGTTGCACCAGGGCCATAGACATTTCCAGGACGAATGATGACAACAGGAAACTGATTATGCTTATATTTTTCCATGAGAATTTGTTCTGCTATTGTCTTGGTTCTATGATAGTGTCCTGTGTTTTTTCCTGATTCATATCTAATATGGGAAAGAAAAATAAATTTCTTCACCAAGGATGCTTCACTAGCTACGATAAGGTTTTTTGTTCCCTCGATGTTTATTTGATTAAATACGCGCTCGGGCCCAAAGTCTTTTACAAAAGCGGCACAGTGAAATACGGTATCGACTTGGTCCATGACAGATTTGAGAAAAACAGGGTCGGTGATATTACCAGAAACGTATTCTACTCGTTTGTGAAAATATGTCGGTTGAGTAAGATGGATAATACCACGGATATCATAGCCCTCGGAAACGAGTCGCCGTACTAACGAACTACCTATGAATCCTGCAGCTCCTGTGACGAGGCATTTCATGCGCTCTTCACCTGGAACTCATAACGTTTCCTTAGAAGATATTGGGAACCACCAGTGATAACGAGTGCAATGAGGTAGACCAGGATTGCTATAGAAATATTCGCTATTCCAAATATGAACGCGGAGGCAAGAGTGACTCGTTCGATGACAAAGAATTCATGGAATCGTAATCCTTTTTCCCGTGAATATGACAATATGGATCTAAATAAATATACGTACATAAAGAGGAGAATGGCTATATCGACGATCATGATTAGATAAAATTGGATAGCCAGAAAATGATAGTAAAACGGAAGAATCAACGACAGAGAAAGCCATACGGCGGTTAATAGTAAAGAGATATAAATTGAGATTTTTACTCCATATTTTACTGGAATTGTCTGGTAGCCTCCCTTCTTGTCTCCTTCGATGTCTCGAATTGCGCCAACAAGATTGCTGTTGGTGTCGTGAAAAAGAAAGACGATGGAAAGCAACCACACATAAGGTGGAAGTGAGAAAAGGGACACGCCGGTAGCAAATATTCCAAAAAAATAAGCAGCCATGGTGACCAAACCTCTATTTATATTGCCGCTGAAGCCATGCGATTTTGAAATGTTTGTATAAAAAAATACCAAGACAGCGACAACAAAAACAAGGATGACATTATAAAGTGTTAAGAAAAAGGTCAGAAAAAAGCCTGTTAATGCAAAGAACGCACCGACGATGATCGCTTCTTTTGGTTTGATTCTGCCTGAAGGAATAGGACGATGAGGTTTCTGGATAGAATCCAAGTTTCTATCGAGATAATCTGAGAGGTATAGTCCTGCGATCCAGCCTATCATTGGAATGAATAGTACCAGCAACGCTGTTGATATCGATGGAAAATTCCCTAATGTAACGCACGTACCTACGAGACTTACCAGTCCACACCACGCTACTGTATACGGTCTCATGGTCTCAAGATGTGCAAAGAGTTTTGTTTTCAGCAAGGACGATAACGTCACTTATGCAGCCTCGTAATAGACAAGGAATGATAATCATTACATTTAAACCTTTAACATAAATCGATTCATTTTATACAAATTTTAATTCAAAATAATTCAAAAATACATTGAAAAACACAGGGAGACGGTAAATAAAAACAGCGAAGCTATTTAAGAAGCCTCTACTTTCCGAACCACAGGATAGAAAATGTCTCCCGCCTCGTTTGATAAAATTGCACTTTTATATAATTTTGTTGAGAAACATATCTGGGAGGACTATACAAGTGCATGTGATATTATAGATGAATATTTAATTCTTGAATCGGAGGAAAAAATAATAGACGTCGGTGGTGGAACTGGATTAATTTCCAAGGTACTTCGAAGCAAGAAACAGAACGATGATATCATGGTTATCGACCTCTCTCGCAGTATGCTTCAAAAAGTAAAGGATCCAACATTGACTGTCGTCCAAGGGGATATAACAACATTTCCTCTTAAAGATGAGGCATTTACCCTTGCGGTTCTCGTAAATACGATACACCACATTTCTGAAGCCAAACAACAGGTCGTATTGCGGGAGGTCTTTCGCATTTTGAAAAAACAAGGAAGAATATTTATTTTAGAGATATCGCATCCAAATACGTTTTTCTCAAATCTATTCATAAAAACTGAAAACATATTGGTTGGGAAAACCTATCATCTTACCGCTGATAAAATGCAACTTGCAGTACAGGACGCGGGGTTCCATGAGATAAAGGTTTTTTTCCCAAAGAAATATCCATACCGATATGTAACCACTGCAATAAAATAACCGATGAATAGTTATTTGCTTTTTATCTGATTGCTTCAGATGACAAGTGAATATCCGTTAAGATAATTATAATAAACTCCAGCATGTTTCCTACCGTCCATCTTATGAAAAAAAATATTCTCTCCATACTTGATGTTGCAGAAGAAGTTGAAGAAATCATCGATCTTGGAATTAAATTGAAACATGATGCAAACGCAGGAAAGCAGTTCCACAATTTACAAGGAAAAACACTCGCTATGATTTTTGAACGTCAATCAACAAGAACAAGAGTCTCTTTTGAGGTTGGAATGACGTTGTTAGGCGGCCATGCGATCTTTCTTACAGGAAATGAAATGGGGATAGGGCAACGAGAATCCCCTGAAGATATTGCACGTGTATTATCAAGATATGTAGATGCAATACTATATCGACCAATCAACACTCTCTATTTACAAGAATTAGCTATGCATGCAACTGTACCGGTCATTAACGGGCTCGACCGAGAGGAGCACCCTTGTCAAATACTTGCTGATCTTATGACAATAAAAGAAAAAAAAGGACGACTTGAAGGTCTCACCTTTACCTTTATTGGTGATGGAGACGATAACCTCGCGCATTCATATCTCTTAGGATGCACATTAACTGGAATGAACGTAACGGTAATCTCCCCGAAGAAATACTGGCCAAATGAGTATTATACCACACGATCAAAAGATATCGCTTGGAAGAAAAACTATTCTGTCAGTATTACCGAGGATCTCAATGCAGTCGCTCAAACTGATGTTATTGCAACCGACACCCATGTTTCTTTTTGGTTTGAACATGAACGACAACAAAGACGGACGGATCTCTGCAACTACGTGGTTACCCAAGAAATAATGAAAAAAGCAAAACCTGGTGTGATCTTCATGCATTGCATGCCTATTTATTACGGGGAAGAAGTAACGAAAGATGTTGCGCATGGACAGAAATCCGTTGTCATTGATGAAGCGGAGAATCGTTTGTGGGCACAAATGGCATTACTCATTAAATTATTGAGTTAATCCAATGGAGATATTCTGCATTTATCAGTTGTAGGAATACGTCGAGAAAGATTAACGAAAAGGAAAACAATAGATAATCATATATTTTTTTTCCCATGATTTTTCCCATACGCTTTCTTTGAAGATCATCTGTCATTTTTATGAATTGATATGATTGATTAAGTGTATAAAACCAAAGAACGATGAAAGGAATAAGAAAGATAAGCGAAAGAAAAGAGAAGAACCAAAGTAGAATTCCTAGGATTCCTGAGATTAATAACATACTAAATGAGATTTTTACTGCGTTTCTCTCACCAAATGAAGTTGCGTAGGTTTTTACCCCGAGTCTACGATCTCCGTCTACATCATGAATCCCTTCTGCGATGTCATGAGCATCATCAGCGAAATACGTGAATAAACAAAGCAGAAACATTGGGATTAGTTGAATGCTGTAAATAGAGAGATTCCCGAGCACGGGAACTGAAAAGTTGATATCCCCCTTTGCTGGTAACGTAGTAAAGATTGCAAAGAATCCGAAAAGCGGGACTGCCAGCCACTGAACAGGAGTAAAGATTTCTGAATACGCAGGTAGTTTGATAATTTTCTTGAGATATTTATTATGGAAGGCGACAAACAATGCAGTCAATCCGACAATAAGAAGACACCAAGGACTTGTAAGAACAGCAAAAAGAAAAGTAAGTGCTGAAAAAACTAGTGCAATCGTAAAGAATTTTTTTGAGCTTATGTGTCCACTCGGAATGGCTCTCGTGGGATGAACGACGATATCGATATCCTTATCGGTGATGTCATTCCAGATAAGTGCAGCGAAAAAACCTGAATATAAGGTAGCGATGGTGAGAATGATAGGTTTGATTATTTCAATAGAAAACAAGAGAATGCCATTGGGAAATATCGTTGCCCAGGAAAACATTGTTGCTCCTGCAAACATTAGAATATAACATATCAATTCATAGGGAGGAAATGGACGCCAGTGAATGAGAAATCGAACCGGTCTGGTGAGGAAAAATTCTTTTTTTGATTTTGTTTTTTGTTCCATTAACCGTCCTTCGGGACTGATACATAGTAGACGTTAGTAGCTAAAAAACGTTTTCTTAATTCTTTCGTAAATAGAACGTATCCCATCCTAACGGGCCATAAAAAGGAAATGGTGTATGATGCATTTGTTGAATTATCTCAATTTCAGGGTGGAAATTAATACAGTGAAGAATATCAGTAGTAGCGATGCTTACCTCCCGAACAATTATTGTGCTTTGATGTTTTGCGTTTTTAAATAAATGTTCCAAAATCTGTACTTTTGGTAATGAGCAACTCGATACGAGAATCAAATCAAAATTATTAACGGGAAACTCGGTTCCGTTTCCATGTTGAATAGTTATTCTGTTTTGTAGATGATGCTGCCGTATAACTTCTTGTGCACGATGTACTGCCACAGGGTTTTTATCAATACCGATGATAGCACCTGAACAGTTCTGTGCAAGCACGATATCGGTAAGCGGATAAGCACCGCATCCGATATGGAGTACACTGGAATTCGATGATAATCCATAGGTTTCACATTCTTTTTGATATTCTTTCTCAATAGAGTTGTCATAACGGTGTGCGATTTTATGATTTTTATATGACCACGTGTCTGCAATTTCCCAGAATAAATTTGAAATCTTTTTTATACAGAAAATAGTAAGGGTATCAATAGCAGTTTTTTTTTTATAAGTATTCATAGATGGTCACGTAAAGGCATTAAACTTACATGGATTCGAAGGCTACATACATCAAGAGAGTATTAAATATTGTTTTTGAAAAAAAAGATTTTCTGCGAAGAATAAAATTTTTTCATAAAAAGTAATAGTAGATTACACACTACACCGAACGTGTTTGCAATAATGATAGCTAGATCATCCCGTAAAATACCATAAATCAGCCACAGTAACATACCAAATGCCAGCACTAAAGGCATCCAATATGAAATATCATCGAGTCGTTTTGTTTTATATCCTCGGAAAAGTTGTGGGATAAATCCAATTGAAGTAATCGCACCAGCAGCAACCCCAAGCCAGGTAAACATATCAATGGACATACGAGAATTGCATCTAATAAAGTATAATAAGGCTTTCTTTACAACGCCTTAATGCGAAATTCCCATTAATCCTTTGTGCACACAAGATAAAAGTATATTAATGCTTTCTAGGATGCACGGATAAGTTAATGAATAGTTATCCTTGGGCCCGTGGGGTAGCTTGGTATCCTTCTAGCTTGGGGTGCTAGTGACTTGAGTTCAAATCTCAACGGGCCCACTAGCTTCTTCTTGATAAAAATTCAACCAGAGTGGTCTTTTAAACACTAACACTGTTTTAACAATTGGGAATATGCAAGAGAAGTGATTTAAACCTTCGTTGACCAATAGGATAAAGATTAACGGTTAATGTATGCAATTTTAGTCGGTTTCTATAATCGTTATTATTCCTTTTTATCAATTACAAATCCAGTTCAAAAAGTAACCCTCTTTCCTCAAATCCACACTTCTTGTAAAATTCTCTTGCTTTAGTATTTATCTTCTCAGTAGAAACTTCAACCTCACAACAACCGAGTCGTCTACATTTTCTAATAGCAGCTACCAACAATTGATTACCAGCCCCTTTGCCTCGAAATTCTTTATCGACAACAAGTTCATCAATTAACCCTGATAAATTTTGATGTAAAATTGTCTGTCGTATCGTAAAATTAATGAATCCTATGACAGCCCCTTCTATTTCTGCGACCAAAAAATATGAAGTTTCATCTTTTAAAAGATTTTTGCAATTATTGACAACTTGTCGAATGTTAATATCTTCGGTATTATCGAGAACCTCGATGAGTTCTGTCATTAATTTCTCGATAATCGGTAAGTCAGATTCCTCTGCTTCTCGGGTAAGTATATCGGTCATTTTGGTCCCTTGCTAGACTATACAATCTTACTGATTATGAGACGATATATGCAGATGTTTTAAACATATCCCGTACACTATTCTTTATGACAGATGTCTAAATAATTAAAATTTTTATGGTTAATTTAAAAGTGAAAAACCGCTGAAATACTATACTCTAATTCAAATATTTTTTTACATTTTTTAGCATTTATTAACTTCATAGTCTTTTTCTTTTACAATCCATTCCACTGGAAAATACAGATATTTTGTAATAAAGAATTTCAAAGTTTAATATTTTAACTTTTTATTTAAATCATTTTTTTTTAGGAGATTATCAGTAATTGAAATCTGTCTACGAAAATCCTGTCTGGAGGTTAAAAAAGGTCAAATCGTTATAATAACAACAAATCCTTATTAATGAAGAAATACGAACCATTATTCTATGGCAGAAACAAATTATAAAAGAGATTTAGCTTATACCATCGAAATAATAAAGGATAAGACAGGAAATCCTTTAGTTATTGTAAGATTTAAAAGTGCAAGTAATAATTATTGGGCAGAACATCATAGTTGGTGTCCAACTCTTGCAGAACTTGAATTTCTTTATAAGACAAAGAAAATGATGGAAAATAGTACATAGAGAATTCAGACTCGCAGGTTCATATTACTCATAATGCTCTAGCAATTGAAACAAATAACTGTTGGGCTAGATTTCTCGATATCTCCGGTAATGATTGAACAGAACTTCACTTCATCCATTTATTACCTTGTTTTTGTTTTTTTTCTATCAATCTGGCAAAGTTAGATAATATTTTTTCCTCTACATTAAATTTGTTTACACCCTTCTAAAAAAAGTTTTTTATGTAGATGGATCTGTTACTTCTCCCATGAATAAAATCGTATCAGTTGTTTTATGTTGTATCAGGAAAATAAAGGGATGATCAGCATTAAAGACAATTCTCGGAGTAACATTCTGACCCGGATAAGCCGATGTTACCATAATAACTGCTGTTGCAGCAGCAGCCTCAGTTCCTTTTTCATTTACCTCAATAAATGCTTTATGAAGAACACTGCTTATACATAACTGGCCAAATCCGTTCATCCCTGAAAAATCAGCGTCACCTGTAAATGCAGTTGGCATTCCGAGTTCTTTTAGATAATTATTAAGAGTGTATAACGGCGTTTCAATTTTGAATTTTGGAAGAGATATATCTAACTCTGTGTTGTTCATTGAATCGATGAGTTCTTTGTAACTCATATGGTTCATCGAGCGTATGATATCTTGTGTCGTGTATCCTTCTTTTGGTAACAAGATTGTCATCGACATTTCATTTCCTGTGTACGGCAGTTCTACCATCTGCATGATTTGATTTTCAGTGTAGTTGAATTGATTATGGGTTCCAATAAATCTCATTGTTTCAATATCAATATATTTTTCTTTGGATATTTTAAAGGATTTTTCTGTTGTGTTTTTCTCGTCAAATTGGATCTGCCAGGTTCCCTTGAAATAAATAGCGTTTGTTAAAATTAAATCAGTCAATACAGGATCAATATTTCCAGGAGATATGAGATTTTTTATCAGATTATGTGTTTTATTTTCAATCCATCCGTTAATGATCTTTGCAGCGTGTTCAGGGTTTGAAAAATTCATATCTGTTGAATTGCCGCCATAGTACGTTAAAATAAGGTTTTTATACTCCTTTAAAAGAGGATAATTTTCTTTGATCCAGAGAGCATTTGCTGTGCTGATATTATAAGACTTATTCGTATTAAGATATTGATACAAACTTTGCATATACTCATGAAATGATTCATTATTTTGTTCAATGTTGAGTACTTTTTTCATTTCATCTGCGGTTGTTCCTTTGGCACCTTCGTAGGTCATCGCAAGTGCTGTAAATATGCTATAGGGAGATGTAAAAATATTCCCTTCATTTTGTGTATCATTGAAAAATTTTTTAAAAACATCAAATGAAAAAGCATTTACTGCATCATCGAACGAGATTATATTTCCCAAATGAATTGGCGTTTCGTCTTTCGGCTTTTCCGTTTTTTCTTTTATAGGTGAAGGGTGAAAATTTGTTGTCAAAACAACACCTACTGTTCCTAAAATCAATAAGCTTACAATAACCGCAGTAATTGATTTTTTATTCATATATTCAGTTCATCCTGTTATATGAGTGATGAAGTATTAAGTATTTAAAAACCTTTAAAACGTTTGGGAAAAACCAAACAAAACCTTATTTTCTTACCATCCATATTGAGGGATCCTCCCTCCAAATGAATGTAATAATTCAGGTTAGATTCAATCAAATGTAACAATTAAAATCTTGTGATTAAATTTTATTATGTAGATACTTAATCACTATAAAATTTAGAAGACATAAAAAGAGAGGTAGATAGACGTAATTCTAAATTAGAGTTGTTAAAATGTGCATAAACTCTGGTTGAAATTATAAGATATAAGTGAATGCAGTCCTCAATGGACTCACTCCTCGATATAAATCCATGGTTTTTACACAGGTATATTCCTTTGATGTTAGAATATAGGTTGGAGCATAAAAAAATTTTATAAAAAGAGATAAAAAAATATAATAAGAAGGAAAAAAGAAGTATATTACTTCTTTTTTAAATAGGGAAGACCGGTTCGTTTGTTAACTCCAACGCTATAGCCTGCCGGTAACTCGCACGCGGTTCCACTTTTTGGTGATCTCTTACTAAAGAAATAAATCGTTTGTTTTCGTCCACCTTTGAGGGTGACATCCCTCTTATATAACGTCCATCCTTCGTATATATATGACATATTTCGTTCCTCGAAATCAGAATCAAGCAAGGAGATTTAAAGTTTCTCTTAAGGTCATGTGAAAAAAAAAGTTAGTTTCTTGTTGTTAGATGGGTTGTAAAATTAACTTGTTTTCATGTTTTTTAAAAACGATTTCATGATCCTCAAAAATCGGGTGTCTCCCAAGAAGAACCGGTAGATCATTACGATCAGACACATGGATTTCGAGGTTTTCGTAAATGAACTTCCTTTTTTCATCATAAATAACCATAGTCAATATTGATTTACAGAGGGTGGTTTCTCCGCCTGCAGTGTCTACACAACCTGCTTTTTCCAATTTGAGTTTCAAATACTTGGCAATAGCATAGGGTATGACGATAAAGTCTCCACCAGAATCAAGTAGTGCATCGAGCATCGGGGTTTCTCGTTCTTTCGAAAGAAACTTAATAGGGACCAACGGGTAATTTTTATATTCAAAGATAAAGGGTAATTCTGGCATGATTGCGTTAACGTAAATAGGTGCTGCCAGATAATACTTTTGATATCCTGATGCGGTTCCCCGGGAATTTTTCCGCAGGGTACTTCTCATCAGCAGCCCGCAGGACATCTTCAAGGTTCATACTATGGTCGACAATTTGATCGTCGAACAATAAAATCCATTCACCTGAGTATTTTTTAAGGATATCTTCCGATTCCATCAAATTTTACCTACCATGAAGCTGAATATAAACTTTCCGTAATTTTTTTAGAAAAAAGTCTATTCTTCACTCTCTTCTGTTTTTTCTATAAAAAGGGAAAGAATTGCTCCAAGTAGACCACCGAGAACTAGGACTATAGTGATTGAATAGATTCCGATGTCCGCCCAAACACCGTAGCGAAGACCCCAGGAAATATAAAAAAGAAGTCCTGCGATAAGGACGATGAGAGCAAAGATGGTATATGCATTGATGTTTTTCATGCTTACTTCCATTTTTTCATACCTCTTCTATTATTTTTTTTACTTGGATGGGAGCACTGGGATTTGAACCCAGATCGACGGGTCTCTTCGTAGGTCATCGCTCCAGTTATTCATCATACGTCAGATGACCCTCTTATAATCATACCTAACTGGAGCCCGTAATGATGCCGGGTTACACCATGCTCCCATTATGATTTGTATTACTGTTTCTGTCTTCGCATTCGTTTTTCTCGTCGCATCCGTTTCTTGCGCCATTTCCAGCGCATTTTCCTTCGCTTTTTCCATACTCGAGAACTGCGTTTCATTGGATTTTCCTCTGATTTGTCTACCTTGCCCCTAAAATAGATAGCTATATATATCGTTTTTCACAACATAAGTTAATTGAAACAGAAGTGATTATAGTTTTGAAAAATTACATAAAAGAATGCATGTTGGTAATTAATAGCGAAATGAAATCAGTGTTAATATCTGTAAAAGAGAACTATATAAAGAAGTAAATGTTGTGAATATATATTTTTGGGGTAGAAAACATGAAGAAACAGTTAATAATCTGTGCAATAACAATTTTATTGCTTATGCTTGGATTAAGTGGATGTTTTGGAGATAGTAACAAAGATAAAGGAAATGGTAAAAGTCCAGAAGTTAATTTATTTATTGGAAAATGGAAAACTACACCATATGATATTTATGAAAATGGAACAAGATTTAATGAAAATTTTTCAAATTCTACTTTTTACACTAATGGCACTATGGGATCGGAATCAGTTGTAAGCGATGAAATTATATGGACACCTTACGTCATAGAAAATAATCAAATTTGTTTTGGTGAGGCTAATACTTCAGATTATTTATGTTATGATTACAACTTTTCAAATAATGGAAATAAAGCGACATTAGTAACTTTTTATCAAGACCCATATTCAGATTCTGGAGAGACAATTGAGATTGTTGTTGAGATGATTAAAATTTAGATGATGTATTAAAATTTGAAGAACGAAACATTTTAACTGATGAAAGTTTAAAATAAAATTATTTTTTATATTTAGCTAGTAGGTTTTCCCGAGAAGAGATAGGGATTCATCTTGTGATTTTAAATTCATTTTCACTCAAATAGAATACCATTTTATATGCGGTATAAAATCTCTACATTTCTTTTGTAAAAGAAGAGAGAAAATTATGATTTCTGAGCAATACCATTGATTTAGAAATTTGAAAAAGTAATGGTTCTTTCATTTAGATAATAAATGCTACCATCGGGAATTACACAGACTAACAAGAGAGATTATCTAAGGAGTTATCTGAAATTAATTCGATCTGATCTATTTAGAAAGTGTAAATGAACATCATAGGCTGTTGAAAAATTAAATGAGCCCTCCCCGCCTTTCATTTAAAGCGGGATGCAATAAATGAAAAAGGAAAGGAGGGCCAGTCTCAGAAAGATAATCGCAAATATTAATCTTTCACAAATAGAA
>CABMCU010000096.1 GCA_902384685.1 uncultured archaeon
GATGTTGCATTTCGTACACGGTTAAGATACTCTTTTCCATTTTTATCAAGTATATTTCCGTAGTCTTCTAGTAATGCTTGACTGAATCCATCGATGCTTCGTAACGGAGCACGTAAATCATGGGAAACCGAGTAACTAAAGGTTTCGAGTTCCTTATTTGCAACAGCGAGTTCGATGCTTCTTCGCATGAGATTGTCATTTAATTTTTTAATTTTATATTCTGTGGTTTTTCGCTCGGTTATATCGGCGATAACACTGATAATTGATTGAATTTTTTTATCAATAAAGATAGGTGACCATGAATGGGAGATCCATTTAACCTCTCCTGTTTTTGTAAGAATCCGATATTCGAAATTAGAACCTTTTTCCCCTTGTAATGCCCTAGATAATGATTGTTGAACTTTTTTAACATCATCGGGATGGAAAATCATTGGATTTGTTCCTATTAATTCTTCAGGTAAATATCCTAATAATTCTTTGCATAAGGGACTTAAATAGGAGATGATGCCGTCAGGTTGTGTCACCATGATTACATTGGTGGTGTTCTCAACAATCCTTCTATATTTCTCTTCACTTTCTTGGAGTGCGCCTTCTGTCTTTTTACGATCAGTAATATCTGTTCCTTGAGCGATGGTGGCTATGAGGTTTTTTCCTGTATTGTCGTAAATGTTTGCTGAATTCCACAAAGCTATTCTAATATCTTTATCTTTGCGAAGTATTGGTATTTCTACAGATTCCCAGTATTCTCCGCTAAGGGTTCTTCGTATTTTTTGTAATGCTTCTTCTTTGCTTTCTTGAGGAAAGAGGATGTCGAGTTTTTTATTTATCATCATCTTGGATGTATAGCCAGTAAGATGCTCGAACGCGTGATTGAATCGGACAATTTTGAAATCTTTGTCCCATACAATAATCGGTGCGTTCGCGTAATTTAACAGATTTTCAAGATAATTTCGGGTTTCTTGTAACTGTTCTTCTGTTTTTTTACGTTCTGTGATATCTATTGATGCGCCAAGCAAAGCTCTCTTACCAGCAAATTGGATAGGAGACACTGAGACGGAGACCCAGAAAGGTAAACCGTTTTTTTTCTTTACCTTCACTTCATAGTTTTGCAAAAATCCTTGTTCCTTGATAATGTTCATGAGTGTTTTACGATCTTTTGGGTCATAATATAGGTCAGGTCCTTTACGACCAATAAGTTCATTTTCATTGTAGCCGAATGCTTTATTATATGCCTGATTGGTGAAAAGAATAATACCATCTGAAGTACTACTTACAGATATATTGACGGGTGATGCCTGAGATATAACTCGGAAGCGTTCTTCGCTCTCACGTAATGCAATCTCAGCTTTTTTACGCTCTATAATCTCGCCGATGAGCCGTGCTGATGCATCGAGTCTATGTTTTGCCTGTTCGATGATATAAGGAGGGCGCGTCCCATACGCCTCAGCATTTTGACGCAACTCCTCGACACCCACGTTGTATTTGACAGCCAAATCGCGAAGCTTGTCAGGATCACGAGGTGGATCCCCATATCCAAAATTGATTGAACCAACGATTTCTCCGCCTGCACGAATGGGTACAGCATAAAGGTGGATACCTCCCTCACACTCCAGGTCGACTGGTTGACCGGTCTCAATGGATTTTTTAGAAGTTTTCGTCCAGCATGATTCGTGACAGAGCCATTTCCCCGAAGCTAGTGCTTTCGAATTATCAGATGTATCGCAGAGACGACGAGACGCTAGATCCATGAACTGACACCAACCTGAGGTGAAGATGCCTAAAGCGTAGTCACCGTTTTTCTCATATACCGCAGCTGAGGTGTCGAGGAGGCTAAGGTAATCTTCTACAATATCAACAAGGAGGTCTTTTCCAACTGAGTCTCGGATGAGCCGAGATTGATTAATTTTGGTCAAGTCACCGTAGGGTTGGACACTAATAATCTTACGTTGCTCGTCGTGTTGAGTTTTCGGTTTAGCATGTTTGGTTAACAGCCATTCAATACGGTGCAGTTCCGTTTCCGTCCGCTTACGCTCGGTGATATCAATACTGAAACCAATAACCCCTGCGATATTACCAGATTTATCAAAATACGGTATCTTATCTGTCTGAACAACCCTTGTACCGTTTGGCGTGTCTACTGATTCTACTATGCCATATTTTGCTTTGCGTGTCTTCATCACTTGTTTATCGTCATTCCAATACTTCTCAGCTTGTTTCTTAGGATATATATCAAAACAGGATTTTCCTTCAAGCTTTTCCTTTGATAAGCTCATCGCATTTTCGAATGCTTTATTCGTTCGAATAAAACGATTTTCTTTGTCTTTGTAAAATATTAACGCTGGAACAGAATCAAGAATAATTTGCTGTTCTTCCGCCTTCTCTTTTAATTTTTCTTCAATCGTCCTAAGTTTAGGGTTTTCAATCCGATGCCACGTTCCTTCACGTTTAATCAATGCAAACTCATGATTGCTTACCACATCAATAATTTCAGATGCATTACATTTATCAAGGGAATAGGAACAGATAGCAATCATCTTATAGTTGCCAATGACATGATTAATGACTTCTTCATATTTCGTGAAATCCTCCCAGTTTTTTTTTTCAAGCCAAAAAGTATTTCCAGATAAACGAAGTCCGTCAAATCCTTTCTCTCGTGCTTTTACTTCTTTTTTCACCCACCCTGAGAGGACCTCGTTAGAATCGAATGTTCCTGATTTTGTGTACCACTCTGTTGAATCAAGAATCTCGATTTGACCTTTTTTTATGTACTCGTCTAAGTTTTTCATCGCGTTCTGTAACGCTTTTTTCGCCTCAACAACATGTAATGGTTCTGATGTAATCCACATACAAAACTCGTTATTTTCTAACCCCGTTTTAAAAAAAGGAATCAAAATATCGATAAGATCTTCCTTGGTTTTATAGAATTGACACAGATGAGAACCCCAAGGAATAGCACCAATAATCTTAATCCCAGTTTCTCTGTTTTTTCTTTCTTCTTTTTTTTTTGATGAAGAGGCAGATACTAATGTCAATTTAGGATTTTTCTTGCTGCTCATAAATACCTCCCGTTAAACTGGAATTCTAACAAAAAATTATAAAAATTCATCATAAGAATGTTTCTCTCTCTTTAGGGTAAGACTCGTCCTTCTGCATTTCCTTTTCGTGATTCTCATTTACTCGCCTTATTGATTCTTATATAAAACGTTCAAAACGATCCTTTTTCGCTTTACAAATAGGACAAATTTCAGGGGGTTCATCCCGTGCACAGAGATATCCACAGACCTTGCAACGCCATACCGGTTTTGAAAGAGAACCAATGCCGAGTGTTGGTTTCTGTATTTTTTCCTTTACCTGAGCTCGATCCTCATGATTCAACGGTCGTCGTTCTGGAATCGAATGAATCGATCGTTCACCATTCAATGCCGCGGTTGAAACATACAATGCACAGTAACACGCGTCAAACTCTCCGATATCATCATCACGATAATCACACGGACAAATGATATCAAGATCCTCAAACTTATTACCACTCGCAAGCCGACATGGGCATGCCCGATATCCATACCGCTTTTCATTCACCAGTAATCCACTGATTAAATCCTTGACAAACTCAACATCTGGATTTAAATGGTACCCACCAGACTCAGCATCTTTATTCAACCGCTGATACACTTGATCAATGTCCTTCTGATTGATTGTTATTTCTTTACTCATAGGTGCAACGCCTCCTTGATTTCATCTTCTTTATACCCAACAATACATTTTTTGTTGTTAATCACTATCATCGGATAGTTCCTCTGAGGATTCCATTTCATTACCTCACCGTCAATTTTTTTCTTTTCAGCGGGTTCAAGCATGTCAACATCGATATATCGATACTCCACTCCTAAGGATTTCAAAAATTTTTTCGTCTTCTTACACCAACCACACGTACTTATCGCATACAACATGATGTTCCCTTTATTTTGTCCGTCTATGTGTTTCACATCCATCTTGATTACCTCCTTTATTTTCTTTATGCTACCTCTTGAACATTTTGAAATGTTCTCTGGATCAATTCAGATAAAGCTGGATGAATATGCAAACCCTGGAATACTGGCTCTGAGGTTCCCAAACCAGAACCCATCGCGTTAATTACTTCTTGAATAAGAATTGTCGCAAACGGTCCGATAATATGAAACCCAAGAATTCTCCCGGATTTTCGTTCTAAAATCACTTTTGCAAACCCGTTTTGCTCCATCATAGCAATCCCCATTCCCACTGAAGAATACATCGCCTTCCCAACAAGCACATCATGCTTCTCTTTTGCCTGGTCTTCAGTCAAACCAACAGAGGCGATCTGCGGATATGAAAACACGGCATACGGGATCGCATTAAACTCCATTTTTTCCTTATGATCATAGACAATGTTATGACTTACTAGAATCGCTTCTCTGTTCGCTACATGTTTAAACATATATTTTCCAATTGCATCACCAAACGCCCAGATGTTTTTTTTACTTGTTTCAAGGAATTCATTCACCTTGATGAACCCGCGTGAATCTACTTCAACACCAGTTTTTTCTACCTGTAACAAATCAGCATTTGATTTACGGCCCGCGGCTACAAAAATCGTCTTCGAGATGAAATGTCTTTCTTCACCGTTTCGAACATCCTTTCCGATAACAAGATACTCATCATTTTGTTTTTTTACCTCGATAACATCAATATTTGTTTGAATATTCATTCGTTTTTCCATCTCTTGTTTAAGCAGTTTGGAAATCTCTGGTTCTTCATTTGGAATTAATCGCACTTGCCGATGTAATATAGTTACCTTGGTGCCCATTGCTGCAAAAAAATGGCCATACTCCGCAGCGATATATCCACCACCAATCATGATAATACTCTCTGGTTTTTGTTTCAAATCGAGAACTGATTCATTAGTTAAAAAATCAACAGTATCAATACCTTTAATGGGTGGAACTAACGGACGAGCCCCCATGGAGAGAACAAATTTTTTCCCTCGAATCTTCTCTCCATTCACTTCAATGACGTAATCTTCTACAAAACGTCCTTCTCCGAGATAATACATGAAATTTTTTACTTGATGTATTGCTTTTAGCTCGTGTTCTTGTTCTTTGGTTCGCATGTTCCTCATTCGTTCCATAATGGCAGGAAAATCAACATATAACACAGATGCGTTCACTCCAAGTTTTTTTGCCTCTGCTATTTCCATGATTCGATCGGCGGGGAAAACCAACATTTTAGAAGGAATACAACCGAAATTTTGACATGTACCACCAATCGGTGGCATATGAACGACAGCGACCTTTAATCCATGCATTAAGGCAAACTCCGCGACATCCATTCCAGAGCCGCCACCAACGACGATTACATCATATTCCTTCATACATTTCACACATTACATAATTATTGTCTGTTGATACTTGTTTCGTTCCTTCATGATTCTATCTACTTTGCTACCTATAATTTAACCGATTTGAACAGAGGATTTTGTTAAATGGAATTAACTCTGAATTGATATAAAAAAATGATTCAAAAATGAATTCATAATGAATTAAAAATAGTTTTATCAATATTTAGTTTAATTTACCAAAACACTTATTGAAAATAATTAAAAGATTTCACACAACATTTATCGAAGAAAATTTTTTATCCATTTTCAAATTATTTTGAAATTGTTTTTGAAATTTTTTCTTAAAGTAAAATAGATGTGTAAAGTTAAAAGTATGATGAGAGGAATGATTAGATTTGTATGAATTTGAAATGAAATGGGTTTTGATAGTACTCCTAATGTAAGTTGTTCGACGATACGATAGTTAACGATTCCAAATCCTGTGATGATAAAAAGGGTAATTACGATAGTTAACAACAGATGTGTGAGTGTTTGTATAATTTTTGATGCAGTCATGATATTTACTATCCAATAAAGCTTTGATTGGTATCTCCTGAGTTTGAGTATCCTCTGCTCTCCCAATATCCTTCATAGTTAGTATTATCAGAGATTTCTATTTCTGTTATCCATTTAATCCATTTATATCCCCATTTACTCTCAGCAACGAGTTGAAAAGGAAATCCTCTTTCTGCAGGAAGCGTAACGTTATTCATTTTGTAGGCAAGTAGTATTTTGTTATCGATTGTGTAATTGATCGGAAATGAGGTGGTATATCCATCATATGCTTTGAAGATGAGGGTGGTTGCTGTTGGTAGGGGTTGTATCTCAGCTAGCAAATCTCTAATGAGTATACCTACCCAAAGGATTGTAACGCTCCATCCTTCTACACAGTCCAAAGTTACTACTTTTTCGTAATGTTTGAAATTGTTGAGAACTTCATCATAGGTATAGTTTTTTGGTGTTTCAACAAGACCTGTGATTTTTAAATGATAGTCTTCCCTTTTTATGTATTGTGTACCTTTGATTGAGTTTTCATGGAAATCATTTACAGATGATAGTTTTTCTCCCTGATAATTACGTATTTCTACTCCATTAAGTTTGATATCTTGCTTCACGCATCCTGTTAAAAGCATCGGAAGGATTATCAGGATGACTATGAGAGTTGCCGCTATTGATTTTTGCTTTTTCATAAAAGTTATACCTCTATTTTAAAATCATTAACAATTGTTAATATATGAGATTTAAGATGTATTTAATAGTATCGATTAAATGGAATCATTGCAAATAAATTATACACGTGAAGTTATATACACCTCAAGTCAAACTCTCTTATTTTTTCATATATATCGGATCCGTGCGTCAATCTCCTGTATCAATTGCCTCTACGGGACAGGATGCAGCAGCCTCCTCAGCGCATTTCTGTAATGGTTCACCTACCTCTCCGTCACTCGCTCCGCCAAGTTGATAGCATTTCACGATGTTTGCTTTCTGACCTTCATTTTGCTCGAAGACATCAGGACATGTCGACGCACACAATCCGCATTCAATGCATTCATCTTGATCGATATGGATTCTCATAATTTATCTCTAATAAGTGTTGTTATTCTGTAGGTTCATTTAAATGTTTGTTCTATCTTGAAAAACATATTCTTAGAAATGAATATTTTGTATGAATCGATAACAAAAGAAAAAGAGAGAAAAGATAGAGAGTTTTAATATCCCAATAGGTGCTGGAGTATTGGAAATGCATTAGGGAATCGCTGGAATAACAACTCCAAGAACTGTGGTATCGGCTTATACGTATAAGGCATCGTTATAGGTAAGGGATCTGACCAGTCGCTCCAAACACCGTGTGAATCTTGAGCTCTTCCTGTTGTCTCAAATGTGCCTGTTCTACTCCAATAATGTTCAAATGCTTGAACATCTCCTGAATGCCAGGGTCCTAAACCATCACAGCCTCCACATTCTATTACTTTATCACCAAAATTAATCTGAATGTTTATAAGAATATCACCTTCGTCAGGATCTGAGACAGTGGCATTATAAGTATATGTTTCTCTTGTTTTACCAGATGAAGGACCAGTAATTACTGGTGGATCAGGTGGATTATTATCATTAGAAGGTATTGATAACATGTTTGCGTTTACTGCAAAAGTTACACTTGTCAAAAAAAGTAGAGCACAAATAGATAATATCAAGATTTTCTTCATGTTACGGTATAACCTCCTAAGCTTTCAATTCTACAACCAATAGATGAACATCAGTTTTTCCCAGATTTTCAGCGGAATGAGATGTTGCATCCATCCAGATTGCTTGCCAGGCTTTGAGATCTACTTCTTGTGTTTTGCCTTTTGATGTTGTCAGTTTCAATTTCCCACCGTTGAGAACATATATCACATGATCAGGGTGCGAATGCATAGCGGCTTTTACACCGGGTTTAAACCAGGCGTCGAACACACGCACGCGGTCATTTTCCATGATTGGTTTTGTCACACTTGACGCTGCCTGTAACGCATCTAAAATTTCTTCCATATTTTTTCACCTTTTTTTATATTTCTTTGAGCCTTGTTATTAGATTGTTTGAGAGTATAATATTATGTTGTAATAATACATGTAAAACGATTCAAAAACAATTACATTTATTAGAGTACATGTTCGATACATACACAACATTTCTATATAATGCCCTTGTGGTTTATTGATGAGTAATCCATGAAAATAGTGCAGTGGAAAGGATTTGAACACAAGATTACCGGTAAGATAATGGTTGATGGTTTGTGATTGGTAACCGATAATTAAATTGTTGAAAAAAAATGTAAGATCCACTCACTTAAAAAATTACTTACAAAAATGACCGCCA
>CABMCU010000097.1 GCA_902384685.1 uncultured archaeon
ACTACTCGACAATCTTAGGGACGATATTTTTTAAGATGGATGGTTTGCGTTCCTTCATGTTACACGATCAAAAATGTACCGTACTGGATACCCCCATCTTTAGATGGATTCATTTTGGGAGGATGTCATTTTTCATTATTGTTCTATCCCTTTTATTTTTTCACAAATTTGTTCTCATGTTCGCTGTAGCGGGGACTGATATTGGGATATTTCCTGATCACTGCTTCAATTTCTTCAATGTCCGCAGCGGACAAAGTAACATCTGCTGCCGCTGTATTTTCTTCCAAATATTTTCTTCGTTTCGTTCTTGGTATAGGAATAATGTTCCCTTCCCCCTGTAAATAAAAAATCACATGATTATTTAGGAAATTATTTTTCTATGTTAAGAAAATATAAACCAAGTAATAATGTAGTGGAAAATATTGTTAGGAATATAAACAACCGGCTAAACCACCAATTAAGGTTGAGATTTTCGGAAATCAGTAATCCTATACCTGCTAATATACTTCCATATACAATTAAAATACATGCACCTGCTAACAATATTTTTTTCCCATGATTAATCATTTTCTCCTCCTAAATTACAATATCAAAACAACTAACTACATATAAGATTACTCTTTTTTTGTCAACAAGAGCAAATTATCATTTTTACAGGATCGTTTTGTATTGATAAAAAAGAGATTTAAATCCTAATTAATGATTTTTTATGCTCTGTCAAAAGCATATTTTGTCTTAGCACCCCACTTTTGCAGTATATCTAGTACCTTACTTTCGTTTCATTTCCTTCCGTTCCCGTTGAAGAGGACCAGGTGCGTACCAGTTCCATCTGCCGAGGAGCTTCATGGCAGCTGGAACTATATATGTACGTACTACCATGGCATCCAAGAGAATTGCAAATGTGATAGCAAAACCAAACTCAGCCAACATTTTAGTGGATGATAACATCAGTACTCCGATAGCACAGCCCATTATAATGGCAAGCGCAGTGATTATACCACCCGTCCAGTCCACAGCATCCACGATGGCCTCTTCATCAGATTTACCGTTGTGAACCTCTTCTCTAATCCTGGTCAGTATGAATATATTGTAGTCCATCCCAAGACCCATGAGCATGATAAAGAGGATGAGCGGTATAAGCCACAAAATAGGAACACCCAGCCAGTTTTGGAAGATCAGGAATGTTGCCGCAAAAGACCACGAGATAGAAAGCCCAATACTAATCAAGGCAAACGCGGGCAAGATAAGCGAACCGAGAACGATGACTAGAACGATGAAGATACCGATAACGACAAGGAGCTCCATCTGGTTGAACTCACTGCCCATGGAGAGCATTATATCGTACATCCCTGCAGTGGATCCACCTACATACACCTCCTCTACATCTTTGTTAGAAAGCGTCGTAGCAACCGTGGAGCGCAGGTTCGGTACTGAATCAACAGCCTTTTTGGAGGTCGGTTGTGCATTGAGAACAAAGGTTAAACGAACGGTTCGATTGTCCTGCCCGATGAACTCTCGAATCTTCGACTGATCATTCACAGAGAGTTTAGCGATATTCGCATAATCGACGGTTGCGCCATAGGGCCTGGTAGGGCCATCAACTTCATGAACAATAGTATTTCTCGCTAAAGCGCTCGATACATCTTCGATGGCCTGCAAGGATGAGGTGTCATAGCTTCCATCCTGCATCAGTACTGGCTGGTCGAACACGATAACGACAGTCGATGGCATGATACGGCCGGCACCAAAGCCTGAGGTCATGGCATTCATCCCAGTAATAGACTCAACCTTCGGCATCGTACCGATGAAGTCGAAACTCGTTTCAGCTGTCACGTAAATATAGGTTGCTGGTATGGAAATGATGACTGCAACAAGGATAACTGCTTTGGCGTGTTGCACAGAAAAACGAGCAGCCTTGTAAAAATATCCGTGTTTTCCTGCCTCTCGGCGCTGCAGGATACGTTTGGCGTGATTTTTAAACCGCTGCTTGTTATTCGGCCAGAACACACGATTCCCAATCACCATCAGTAAGCTGGGTACGAGAGTCAGGGAAATGAGAAGAGCAACAAGTATTGATAGACCCAGCACAAAACCCATCACTCGAATCATCGAATAGGATGCAATCCCCAATGACATAAAAGCGATAATAACAGTAGCACCTGAAGTGGTGATGGACTCACCAGCCCAAGTCACTGAAGTCTTCACTGCTTCTTCTCTCGATGCACCTTTGATACGTTCCTCGCGGAATCTGGCTATGATGAAGATAGAATAATCTGTTCCTACAGCCATAAGAATTGAAAAGAGCATCGTCGTAGTATCGGAATCCACGTGAGCCACAACAGTACCTATAAAATAGACAACCGCCTGGCTCAATCCAAGTGCAACCATGACGGCACCGATGGGCAGTACTGGTGTGACGACGGAGCGGAAAAACAGACCCATGAGTATAATAAGAATTGGGATTGTCACAAATTCAATAAGAGAAAAGTCGCTGGACATAGATTCTTGTAAGTCCAATGAGATAGGCGCATCACCTGTGACAGAGGTCTCTAGATCCTGTATATGTTCTGTTTCCTTGAGCTGAGAAATTTTT
Source organism: uncultured archaeon (assembly GCA_902384685.1). Classification (GTDB taxonomy): domain Archaea; phylum Thermoplasmatota; class E2; order DHVEG-1; family DHVEG-1; genus SM1-50. Next base: position 2,594 of record CABMCU010000097.1, read on the forward strand.
TCTCTTATTTTTTTAACGTTTTCGACGACGGGCTTTGTGTTGTTGCTATCCGTCCACTCCGCACCTTTCGTAAAAGCTAGTGAGATAATAGTCGCATGACCATCTGGACTTACGAACGATGAACGAATATCAGCGGGGAGTTGTATTGGATAGGTATCAATCGTACCATTAGGTATAACGATGGTGGAAACGAAATTCTGGACAGTAGCGTTACTGTCCTCTGATGACTTGTTCGCTAGGTTACCGAGGTCGTAGATTTCGTTCAGGAAATGTGTATCTGTGATGTTTGCACTCTTAGCGATATAACCAACAGCAAACTCACGTTCCATCTGCTCGTTCATGAAGGTTGTTATATTGAATGTGTTCGCGATGGCGAGCATCATCTGCGATTGTGCAGTGGGTATGTCAGGATTCGATGTGAGTTTCTCGATGGCTAATCGTGCAGCCCGTTCCGCCCGTAGCTTAGGGTGAAGTACCCATCTAAAATGAAATCTGTCTGCATGCCAACTGGTATAGAAGACGGAGAAATATTCAGAGAGCATTTTGGTCATCTGCTGATCTCCACCACCCATTTCCTGTATCATAGTGTTCATCTTAGCGGTGGCCTTACGATTGTTCCCAAAACTTTTCAGATAATACTGAAGGTACAGCGCTGGGATGCCCCATACAAATTTTACCAAGCTTACCGTCTGGTACATTCCGGTATTTATCCCAGGTACGGCTTGGGCGAGAATGTAATTTTGAACCGTATAGACTGTGATAAAGTCATTTGGAAAAGCGCCTGGAATATTGGATTCAAAGTACTGTATACTTGAATCGGACTTGACTTGATGCTCCAGTTTCAGTATGAAATCACGTATTTGGGGGCTCGACACATCATCTGTCTCTAAAACGATGATCATGGATGAATTGGAAGTGCTCGTGGGGAATTGCTCATTAATTATTGCCGAGGCCTTATCAGAGTCAGTCTGTCCGGCGCTTAAGGTTTGCTGCTGATAGGTCACGACCTGGTTTGCATTCAGAATTAACGGGGTACAAACAAGGAATACGATAACCCAGAGAATAAGGATTAGTTTATATCGTTTTACGATAATATTTCCAAGCCGTTCAAAAATCATTTGTTACCCTTCATTGATACCTTCCATGTTAATTTCCCCGAACGGAAATCTATATTTATATTTATCTTATCATTATAAATAATTTACGAGATAATAAAATACTAGATTACATTCTCAAACATGCCTATTATTGTGTATATCGAGATGCTGAGGGTTAATAACATATGAAAAAATAAAAGAAATGGTCAACATTGAGAGATTCATAACCGTGGAGCCTAAATCCCGACAGGAGCATTTCTCTTGTGGCCATCTGAGGATCTCTTTTTCTAATCGTATGCTGCAGTGAATACAATTGATTTATTTCTAACTTAATTTGTAGATATAGTTAAAAAGATGGAGGTCTTTCCACTTCTCAGCCGTCAGGGGGAGACAAATATATGAAGAAAAAAACAATCACGCTTCTCATCATAAGTATCGTTGTTGGAAACATTTTTTTCGCTGGATGTGTCACAAATAATGAACCAACACCCCCTGAACAAACAGATGCAGATATCGCAGTAGCCCTTGTCAGTGATTTCGCAAATGATTCATTCATCATACCATATAACACTCTGTTTAACGACACCCTTAAAACACAGACGAAACCGGAACAACTCCAACTTATCTGGAATCAAATCGAGGCATCATATGGGAATTTCACGGAAATAATTAGCACAAGGACAACAGAAGAACAAGGATACACCATCGTGTACGTCACCAGCAATTACGATAAACTCGGCCTGCTGGATACGCGGGTTGTTTTTAATTACAGTCAACAAATTGCTGGTTTACAGTTTGTCCCCACGGACCTCTCAGATGAATACCAACCACCCTCCTATGCAAACACTGAGAACTACACCGAGTACAATGTCACTGTTGGTGTAGGAACAAACTGGCCTCTTCCCGGAACACTTACCCTTCCAAATGGGGATGACCGTTCCCTGCAATTGTTCTTGTTCAGGGATCAGGGCCAAACGACCGCGATGAAACCATCGGCCCCAATAAACCATTTAAAGATCTTGCCTGGGGACTTGCCACAAAAGGAATAGCGGTCCTTCGATATGAGAAGCGGACGAAATACTACGCCTCAACAATCGTCAATATGCTTGCGAATTTCACAGTCTATGATGAAACCATTGACGATGCACGTGCTGCGGTAGCACTTCTGCAGACAACAGACAAAATCGATCAAAACCACATCTATGTTCTTGGTCATAGCTTGGGAGCTATGCTTGCACCTCGAATCGCACAAAATGGTTCAAATATCACAGGATTGATCATGCTTGCAGCGCCTACAAGATCTCTCACTGATCTTCTGTTGAATCAAACGATCTATCTTGCCTCATTAGACGGAAACATTAGTGAAGCAGAACAATCACAAATAGACTCATTGAGGGAGAATATATCATTAATAACTTCACACAGCCTCGGTCCTGATGAAATTATCCTTGGCGCTTCTGCTGCATACTGGTATGATCTTAACTCCTATAACCCTGTTGTAACGGCTTTAACATTACATATTCCGATGTTAATTCTTCAGGGAGAGCGAGACTATCAGGTTTCGTATATGGATGATTTTCCAGCATGGCAGCAAGCCTTCGCAGACAATGCGAATGTGACATTGATAGCGTACCCGTTGTTGAATCATCTCTTCATCGCAGGAAATGGTCCACCAACAAACACGGAATACAATCAGCCTGGAAATGTTGATGAACAGGTTGTTATGGATATCACGAATTGGGTTTATTCATTCCTATAAAAAAATAATGCCGATAATAGTTAACCTCTGGTATTGGCTGGTCTGCAAACAAGGATAGAAATTTTTACTAGTAAATACGAGTCCGAATCTCCTTCCCCACATAAATATTTGACATGGTAGCTATTAACATAATTTGAAAACTAAAGAAAATTGAAACGATTTTTAATCTGCAAGGGTTCAAATTCCTTCCCCTGCATTTACAATTAATTTTAAATTACTTATTCTGTTAATCTTTTTGAATGAAAAAAATTTTTTATGGAGCTGCGATACAAGGGGCAAAAGACAGAAAAGAACGCTCAAAGGTTCACGAATTTTTTATCAAAACTATTCAAAATCAGGGATATACCGTATATACCGAACATACCACAGGTAAAACCTATGAGGAAGCGATACAAAAACTTGAACACGCAATAGGTCCTCTTCCAAAAGATGAACAACAACGGAAAATTGTTGTTCGAAACAAAATGATAGAGGCAATTGAGGGTGATATCCAAGCAGCAATATTTGAAGTATCAACTCCAAGCCTCGGGACAGGAATCGAACTTGCTCATTCGTACCTTCGACCCAGACTAGGATTGTCTGTCATTCCTGTTCTTGCGTTATATGAAAAAGATTACTGGCCAAATAAAGTATCAACAATGATTAAAGGAATAACAAAAGAGACAGTCCCTCATTTTACGCTCAAAGAATATAAAAACCTTGAAGACGGAAAAAAATTTATAAGCGATTTTTTCATTGATTAAAATAAATATTCTAATGTTCCAATGCCTTTCGCTGTATTACCATTTGTTTATTACATTATTAATTTGAGTAACTGAATTTTTCCATTTGACGTATGAATGTCAATCTTGCGACCATCGGAACCAAGCGATCCAATTACATGTGTCTGTTCGAGTAATTGCGCATTAAGCGAAATCCCCTCAAAGGTGATTTGACCATTTGATGTTGTCATTTCTATGGTCGCATTTAACGCGGGGTTTAGATAAACTGCAACTGGACCATTGCTTGTGTCTATACCTATATTATCACGAAAATCAGCCACTTCAACAGTTATAGCACCATTTGACGTATGAATGTTTTTTATCCCTGTGGTTCCTCTGACTTCGATACGTCCGTTACTTGTCTCTGCAGAAACATACCCATTAACGGTGTTGATGATGATCGCTCCATTGGAACTTGATGCTTTTAAATCTCCGTTAGTATCGGTGATTTGTATTGCTCCATTCGAAGTCGTAACTGATTCGATATGGATAGTATGAGGTACTTTAATATTCATATCAACACTGCCTTGAATTGTTGAAAGACCTGAATATTTTGTCTGAATATTCAGATAATCTCCCATCGAGGTCACATTGATATCAATCTTGTCAAGTTCTTCTTGCCCAAACGATGACTTCTTCACTGCATTTATCGTTACATTGTTCCCATCCCAACTTGAAATCTCAACCTGGCCATTGATATTGGTAACAGTGAGAATTGTTTGTTCATTTACTGCATAAGATCCATTAAAATAATCGGTAGCCCGCGGTCCAAAACAACCACTAAACCCTATAACAAAAAACAGGACGATAATTGCACAAATGATAATCTTTTTTCCCATATCCGGAAGTCTCCTTGGCTGTCAATTCATATATTATAATGTTTAATAAACCTTTTTTTTAAAAGGTGATTCAATTATTGAGTTTTTTTTGCTGTTTTTTACTGGGAGGATTTGAATCTAAACACCATAATCACTTCGGCGACTAATCCTATCATTTTTGCTGTTGACAATCTTTGGTAACAAGGTTAAAATATTTTTAGAGAATTTCAAGTATTAGATAATTATGGAAAAGATAAAACTTGGAAGCAAGCCGATGATCTATCCGATGCCGGTAGCTCTCGTTGGAGCTGATGTCGCTGGAAAACCAAACTTCATGACCATCGCTTTCATTGGAATAGTCAACATGAGCCCAGCTATGGTTGCGATGGGTGCGAATCCGTCGCACTTCACATGTAAAGGGATAGTCAAGAATAAGACATTCTCGGTTAACCTGCCGTCTGTAAAGATGCTGAAAGTTACTGATTATGTAGGTCTGAACTCGGGTGAAAAAAAGAATAAATCAGAGCTATTCAAGATTTTCAGAGGCAAGACAAAAACAGCACCTATGATTGAGGAATGCCCGCTGAACCTCGAATGTAAGCTTGTTAAGAAACTCACTCTTGGTGGAACTGATGAAATTTACATCGGGGAGATCATAGAGACTTATTGCGAAGAAAAGTTCATGACAGACGGTAAGCCTGACGTCGAGAAGATGGGTACCTATGTCTTTACGATGCATGACAATAGATATTTCTCTCTTGGGAAAATGATTGGTAAGGCTTGGAGTGATGGAAAAAAATACAAGATTTAGTACAGTTAAACTTGAAGTTCCGTCTCTTCCCCTGCACATCATTCTCTTTTTTGGAGGAAACTGTAACCCTGGGAGGGGTATGTTCCCGTCCTCGAAGAATGATGTAAAGTGCAGACGCGATTAAACGTGCAAAGCCGTTATGATGTAAAAATTTTAATAGTTAAAAGTAGCAAGGGGGATAACTTACGATATGCTAAAGCTCTTTTGTATAAATTTTTTTAAAAATAAATTTACGTATTGTTTCTAAATCTGAATCTAGATAGATTGCACCAATCAGTGCCTCCAATGCATTCGCGAGGTTCGTTCGGTTTTTAGATCCTTGTTGTTTGAGTTCTCCTTTTCCCAATAGTAGGAACGGGCCGATATTAAGGTGTGTCGCCACATCCGCGAGCATGTTGTTATTCACTGCATTTGCGCGTCGTCTCGTTAGTTCCCCTTCCGAAAAATATATGTTAGTCTGGTAGAGTTTTTCAGAAATTACGAAACTGAGGATACTGTCGCCAAGAAACTCTAATCGTTCGTTGTATTCGAGTGGTATCTGTGCTTCAAACGCGTACGTCTTATGTGTAAGAGCTGTCGTCAATAATTGTTTGTTCGTAAACTTGTATCCGAGTTTTTTTTCTAACTGGCTATGATTGGTTTTTTTCATCGTAATCCTCTTTTAATACTATGTCTTCGTTCGCATTTTAGGGTAATTGAACATATTCTTCAATGTTTTGTGCAATCTGTATATCATCAAGTGCTTTGATTAATTCTTCTTTTGTATGGAATGGTCGTTTTAGAAAAATTCGTATTGCTCTTTTTTTTCCAACACCTGGAATTGATTCTACTGTTTCTCGAGGTGCTGTATTGATATCGAGTGGAAATGGTACTGCAGTGAGAGATCGATATCCGTAGTCTACGATTTTTACGTTATAAAATTGATGTAATGGATAGACACCGGGGATACCAATGAGGAGTGGATAGCTTCCCATTTGTCGTGCAAATGTCAGTTTTCCTTCATAGGTTTCTGTGAATACTTGCGTAAGGAGTGTTCCTTGTGGTAGTAAACGTTTCAACATAGGTCGTTCGATTGTTTCACGAACCTTTCGTTTGAAACGTTGAAACTCGGATTTATGTTTCCGTATGTTTTTCTCTCCGACATTATACATTTTTGTTCCTGGGATTGGAATAACTTGACGTAGATTGATGCGTCTGAGAAGAAGGGTGTTGTCATAGATTTTTTTTAGAAATTCATAATTGAGTGTAAACGTATTTTTTGTTTCTCCGTCAAGGCCAAACACAAAATTCAAGCCAGGAAGCAGCTCAGGAAGTCCGTTTGCTCCTCTCTGTGAACCAACCTCGTTTAAGAGGCGTATTGCATTAAATGCCTCATCGGCTGATGCTTTGAGATTATTTTTTTTCATGACGATAGGATCAGCGCTTTCCACACCAAATGCTGCGACATCGCCGGGAGTATGATAGTGTATGATACTTTTTGCGATTCGTCGGGATTCTTTTGGATAGCGTGCGATGACGCCAGGATTTGCATTATCGATATGGAGTGTGTTCAAATTCGGTGCTGCAATGCGAATTCCATGAAATAATCGTTCAAGTGCCTTGGGGTTTGGCTGTGGAAATTCGACTTCTCCAGCACCTTTTGCCATGTAGGAGAAGATGCAGGGTTGATTTCCGATACGGAAATGGCGTATCCCTGCATTGTACAATGCCGTGATTTCCTTACAGATTTCATCGATAGTTCGGAAACTTGGTACTCCTTTGCTTGGTTCGCTACAAAAGGAACACCCACCAACGATGGTTCGAAAACATCCTCGGTATGTCTCAATTTCCGTGATAAGATGCGCAGGGAAATAAGGATGCTGTTTGGTAATCGCTGCACCTTTTATTGCGAAATTTTTTATGGCATGGGGATTTTTTCTGCATAACGAAGGATCTATCTTGTCGCTGTTCAGATGATTTTTTAATAATTCGGAAACGACGATTTCTCCATCCCCTTTTACAATGAGATGAAAAACATTTTTTACGGCATCGGTTTCTGTCACATGTTTTCCGCCAGACATCCCAAATCCGTATCGCGCTGCAGGACCAACTAGCAGTTTTACTGGTTTTTGGATATCTTTGAGAAACGAAACTAGTTCTTTGGGGCTTACAGGGAATCCGGAGAGATACCGCCCTGGGACAGACATCCCAGCGATAACCACAAGCACATCGGATTTTGAAAAATAATTAAGAAAAGCGTTGTCGTTTCGAATTTGGTCTATTGTAACATATGATATACTGGCCTGGGAATCAAAATCCCAGATCGCACCAGCGATGTACCGTGGATAGGGACTGATATATGGTGGAACACCAAGACACGTCGGTTCGTCAACGTACCCATCGAGAATTGAGACACGTAACATCTTGTCTTTGAACCAAGCTTTTATTTAAAAAACTTCCTTCGCATTGGGAGGAACCGCTACGATGTGTCCATTTTTGAAAAAATAAGGATTTTGAAAGATTTGAATATCATTGGTGAAAATGTCTGTGGAATTTTGTTTTTTTGTGTTGTATCATATTATTTTCATGTAGGAATGGTAAATTATCCATAAGCTTAGGATCCGGTGATTCAGGGTTAAATGAATTCCAGAGAACAAATCTTCCCCAACGTTCGACACTTCCCTCTACTTTTTCAAAACATCCCTGACATAGCAAATAATGAACTCCTAATGTCGGATGTCGGTAGCCCTCAAAAAATCTGAGATCCTTTCCACACTCTACGCATTTTCTTTTTTTTGAATCAGCATTTAAAATATTTGAATCTATGTTCATATTATTCTTTTTCTTTTAAAGAAGGATGAATTGGTGATTTGGTATCAATCAGAAATCCATTTTTTTTATGGAGTAAATTATTTCCTTCTTTTTTGTACCTCCTTTCCTTCTTCAGTAAGATCTTTAATGATTTTTTTCATTTATAATTTTTTCTGTTACATATGAAGTTAGTATATATGAAATAAAAGATGTCAAATTCAAATTTATAGATAAGAAATGTTGTATATTCTCGCTTTGGAGGTTTGTAAATGCAACCTTTCTATTATAAAAACATATTTTATTAATTCTATTTACCAGGATAATATCGCTCTTTGCACGCAGAAATTCCATCATATCAGTACTAATTCAATATACCCCAAAAACTTCGTTCTTAAAAAAATTAAATATACTTTTCATTAAATTTTGGTACACGATTTGCCTTTACAAAGTACAGTATTAATACAGATAACTTTATACTAGGAATTAATATTTCGCGTAGAAGATGGGTGAAGAATTATGATAAGCGCATACATCCTGATAACGATGCATCCGGGGAAAAGTGATAAAGCAATCAAAGAAATGAGACAAATTGACAATGTCGCAAAGATTTCGATAATTGCTGGTGAGTATGATATTGTCGTCAGAGCCCAAGTGAAAAACCTTGAGGAGCTTTTAGATGTGACCGATAAAATTCAAATGATTGAAGGAGTCAATAAAACAACCACCCAAATCATCGAGAAAGAAATCGCCCTTCAATAATGAGACGAAAGCATGATCATTAGGAAAAAATATCTGTTTTATGTCCTGGCGATCACATCTTCTTTTATTTCTGCCGCAGTGACTGGGATCGACAGTTTTGTTGGTGGTCAATCAGCGTTTAAATATGATCCTTGGGCTTTTGCCTTTTCTCTCTTTTTCATAGGTGCTATAGTCACTCTTTTGATTTCTTTGATTCTGTCGATAAAACATAGAGGGAAAAGTCTCGGAGCAAAAATCCTGGATCCATCGTTTAAGCAGGTGCGCATGGTCCAGAAAAGCGAGATGAAATATCATCTTGTAGCTGGCTTGATGAATGCAATTAATACCGTGGGGTATTGTGCAATTGTATCAGCTGTTCAAGATCCCTCTGTGATACTATCGTTTTCTCAGATCGTCATCTTGTATCTCCTACTTATGGAATCGATTACGGAAAAGGATGTCCCGACACTTTTGGAAGTCCAATCCTCCGTTATCGTTGCCTTCGGAGCGATTCTCGCATCCATCAGTTTAACGGGGGAATTTCAGTTGCTACCAATCCTGATCGTATTCCTTGTGGTGAACCCCACCTGGGCTATCTTTTCGATCTATCAAAGAAAATTAAAAATCATGAAAATCAACAATAAACCAAATGATTCTATCAATATTCGCTTATGGAACCTTGTATTTTCATGTATCTTTATATCAGTCATTGTCTTTCTTTTTGACATTTTCACAAACGGTGGTCATCTTATCGCTGGATTTACAGCGGCAATTAATTCGTATTATTTCCTTTTACTCGCACTCACTATGGGTACAACGTTTTTCGCGTATGTCTTGTATATTCGTTCGCTTGGTATGGGAAAAGCCAGTGTGAACAACGCGATTCGCGCCTCAACGATTATCTTTGCAATCCCCTTCTCCATTCTTCTCCTCTGGTTAGGAGTCATTACCGAATTCTCCACAGATCCGGTGATGCTTATCATCAAAGTCATTGGGATGATTATGATTGTGATGGGTATCATATCGTTCGCAGTCACCGTCGTCAAAGCATATATTTTCATTGAAGTAAAAACGGGGCGCTCGTTGCGGGAGACGATGCAAAAATTGTGGAATATCCGTGGTGTCTCTCATGTGACGATTACGTCAGGAAAGAATGATTTTATTGTGAAGGTATCGACGCGTACCCTCATGAAGGGTTACGAACGCATCATTAAAAAACTTGATGAAATTGAAGAGATTAAAAAATATCGCTGGGCCTCCGTGTTAAAAGACTGGGAGAAAATCTAAATCAACCGGAAACTCTTAAATCAGTCTTTCTGTTCTACAACCGAGGTATTGATATGACCGACGCCCGAGTAGAAAAATTAGCGTACATCCTTGTGCACCATTCGTTATCCATCAAGAAACATGATTTATTTCAAATCGCAGGAAGCCACCTTGCCGCACCACTGATTCGCGAGGTGTACCGGCAAGCACTTGAGGCCGGCGCGCATCCATATGTCCACATCGGTATAGACGGCCTTACCGAGATGTACTTCAAACACTCATCGACCGCGCAATTACAGTACGTTTCACCACTCGACAAATTTGAGATCGAGCACATCAACGCCAGATTATCTATCATCAGCCCTGAGAACACGAGAAACCTGACCGGTGTCGACCCGAAGAAACAAGCGATTACCAGCTCTGCACATCATGAGATAATGGAAATCTTCTTGAATCGAGCGATGAGAAAGGAGCTACGCTGGTGCGTGACACAGTACCCAACGCAAGCCGCGGCACAAGATGCAGAGATGTCGCTGGCGGATTACGAAACATTTGTTTTTAACGCAGCGCATGTGACCGCAAAAGACCCGATCGCGTACTGGAAATCTGTCAACACAAAACAAGAGAAAATCAAAAAATTCCTTGAGACAAAAAAGACGATCCATGTACTAACGAAGGACACTGACCTTACCGTGTCTGTCGCCGGGCGGAAATGGATCAACTGCGCTGGTCGGGAGAATTTCCCTGACGGGGAGGTCTTCACCGGACCAATCGAGAACGCCACCGAAGGATGCATCCACTACACCTTCCCTATCTCGTACGGGGGTCGGGAGATCGAGAATGTTTCCCTGTGGTTCAAGAAAGGGAGGGTCGTCAAAGCATCTGCTTCAAAAGGGGAGAAATTCCTTCAAGAAATGCTGAAGACCGATCCGGGAGCACGGCGGCTTGGGGAGTTTTCCTTTGGGACAAACTATGGTGTGAAACAGTATACGAAGAACACGTTGTTTGATGAGAAAATTGGTGGCACGATTCATCTTGCGGTGGGAAGCGGATATCCAGAGACCGGCAGTAAAAACAAATCCAGTTTGCATTGGGATATGGTGTGCGATCTGCGGAAAAACGGAGAAGTGTATGCTGATGACGAATTGATGTACAAGAACGGACAATTTTTAAGGTAAGCTACCTCTACAACAAGGAAAATATATTCTTAGACGCAAAAGACAAAACCTCCTATTTGTTGTCGTGTAGTACAATGAAACTAATTTGCGATCATATGCTTGGCTCGCTTGCGAAATGGCTTCGAATTTTAGGTTTTGATACCCTCTATCCTGATATGACGACCAATGATGATCAGGTGCTTGATATCGCGAAAGCTCAGAAACGACTTCTTATCACCCGTGATAAAGAATTACTTATTCGAGGGAAAAAAATACAACTGGATGTTCTCGGAATACAAACGACGGATCTTGATAAACAATTAGCACAGGTTCTTACCCGCATACCGGTTGATCGCATACAAGTTTTAACTCGGTGCACGCTTTGTAATACGCCGCTTATCTCTGTAGAAAAGAAATCAACGAAAACTTATGTGCCACCAAAAGTGTTTGAATCCAGGGATCAATTCTGGTACTGCTCTGTCTGTAACAAATATTATTGGATGGGGACGCACTACGAAAATATGATTGAAAAAATCAACAAGCTTAGTAATAAAAACATACAATAGAAATCAGAACATGTGAACAATTTGTGCGTGTGGGACTCCTTTGATTTTGAGAATACAATCCGGGTTGACCAGCCCTAGTTCTATTGCACATTTCACGGTTTCTTTTCCGACGAGGTTTGCGATTGTTGCGTCAAGGAGAAATTTTTTTAAGGTTGTTTTGTCAATTCGTTCTCCATCGTAGAAATGTTTTGCGACATCTATTTGTAGTTTTCCATCTCGGAATTTTTTGCCAAGAAGATGTTCATCGCAGGCGCCGAGGACACGGTCATCGCCTTGCTGGTAGACTTTGACACTGATCATAGAGCTTCGTTCCTTTTTTTGCTGTCTTTATGTTCTTATTACGCTATACTATTTTATATATATTTCGAAAAAAAGGGGAAGAAAAACCAGATGTCACGTTAGTATAATTCTTAATTCTGTTTATTAGGCCATGATCATGATAAGAAGTCCCACCGCAAGCAGGCTGCATGCGACGGTCAATCCGATGACTTTCGTTTTTACAGTAAAAGGAGTATAATGTTGGTTTATCGATGGACAACAAATACTTGTGTCGTCTTTTCGTCGTAAGATCGTTTTCATAGGGTTTACCTCACCAAGTATTTTTGTTATTCGCGCTATAAAGGACTTGTTGTACAACTCATACCGGTTTCCTAAAAAATGCCCTTTCGAATTCTCTTAAATAAACTTAAAAGAGTCTTCTTGCATCACTTTTTTTTGTCTATATGATAAATTTTTTTAATCGAGGATGATAAAGAAAGAGAATTTATCGTTGTGCTTCGATTACTTCCAGCTCTTTTGTTTTTGTTTCATATGGATGGAAAAGAAGTACAAGAATAATTGGGATAATCATGAGTAGTCCTCCTGCTACCCAAAACCATTCCATGGCGGTGGACACGGTCAACATAATCCCCGCAAGGGCTGGTCCTAAGACGTATGAAACCCGTGCTGTTGTTGTTGCCCATCCCATACAGGTTCCTCGTCGTTCAGTAGGAAAAATCTCTGGGATATAGACAATAATCCAGGTATAAGAAAATCCCATGAAAAATCCCGCGATAACCGTAACAATTCTCGCCATGGAAATCGGTGTTAACCCAATAAGTGTTACAAACAGCCCGAATCCTATGCATCCAATAAGTAAACCGGTTTTTCTGCCTATTTTATCCATCGTCCAGCCACCAACAACTCCACCAGCCATCATAAGAAGAAGGCTGCCGAGTAAGAGTAATGACCATTGATCAAGTGTATATCCATGAATGTCCATGAAATAATGGCCAGCCCATACCACAAACATTGATACAATTAACCAGCACATCCATATTACTGCAGAGAATAATATATATTTGAAATCACATCGGTTAATTACGCCGATACCGTAGAAATGTTTCTTTCGTTTACCGAGTTTTCGTTCTTCTTTGATGATTTCGTAACGTTGTGTTTCTTTCATGAACACCCACATGATCAGAACTGGTATCATAAACAGAAACATCACCCCGTACATCCATTTCCAACTGAGTCCTAAACGGGTGAGTACCGGTGGGATGATTGCCTGCAGAGGAATCACACTCACCAAGTATATGAAAGAGACGTATTTTGCGCGTTTTTCTGCAGGTGCTTCTTCGCTAATCGGGATAGCCCACATGTTCGATACAGTAGCAAAGGTGATGATTGCAAAGAAGACCATATAAAGATGGAATGATGGTGTTGCGTAGACGATTCCAAGAGAAGAGAATCCAAATATTAATATTAGAATAAGTAGGGATTTTTTTCTTCCTATGATATCGGTTAGTCCGTTCAGCAGGACAATTAAAAATGTAGGTATAAAATATAATGCTTTCCACCAGGAATATTGCGCGTCAGTTACTGAATAGTCCCGTAGCACGTTTGGTATCGCGGTAGTCTCGATCATTGAGAGGTATTGATCCATAAGCGCGATCATTCCCATAAAAATGATAAGATAAATCATATAATGTCGTGTTCGTTGCTTTCCAAAGCTATTAATTTTTTTCTTTTCTTCAGTATTCATGTTCGTTTCAATCTCCAAAAACAAACCTTTTGTTATTTGATAAATCAATGGATGATGCTTCGAAGTTATTTTTAGTATTGTATTTGAAAATTATTTTATCGATTTACTTCAATTTCTTCAAGCTCTTTTGTTTTTGTCTCATATGGGTGGAATAGGAATACGACAACAATAGGAATAATCATGATAAGCCCTGCTGTCAACCAGAACCATTCCATTGATGGGAATGCACCTAACAGTATGGCTGCAATGACTGGTCCTAAAATATAGGAAACCCGTGCGACGGTTGTGGTCCAGCCCATACATGTCCCTCTTCTTTCTGTTGGAAATATCTCAGGGATATAAACCACAATCCAGCTGTAGGAAAATGAAATGAAAAAACCAGTAAATACAGTAACTGAGGCAAATAGTATGCGTGGGACTAGACCCATGACGGCAAGACTAATAGCAAGACCAAAACAGCCAACGAGAAGCCCTGTTTTTCTTCCAATTTTATCCATCATCCAGCCTCCAGAAATACCACCCACCATCATCGATATTATAAACGAAAGCAGCACCATGGACCATCGCGTGAGAGCGACAGACGCAGGGAGTTCTGGGAACAGAATTGTCGTAAAATAATGCCCTGCCCAGAGTGTAAGAAGTTGAACGATAAGCCAGCACATCCAGATGACCGCTGAAAAAATGATGTATCGAAGGTCGGTTTTATTGATCACTCCTAAGCCAAACATATGCTTCTTTTTGAGCCCAAGTTTCCGCTCTTCTTTAATGTCTTCATACCGTTTTGTTTCCTTCATAAAAAACCATAAAATGAGCGTTGGTATCATCAAGAGGAACATGACGCCGTACATCCATCTCCATCCGAGATGGGGGACAACAAGTGGTGGGAGAATTGCTGTGAGAGGAAGTAAACCAATCACGTATACAATGGAAACGAATTTTCCACGTTTCAATGCTGGTGATTCTTCGCTAATCGGTATCGCCCACATATTAGAAACTGTCGCAAAAATAGTGATCGCATAGAAGATCATGAAGAGATGAAGCGACGGAGTAAAAAACACGATGCACAACGATGGAATACCCATGAGGAGTATGAGAACGAGGATAGAGAATTTCCTTCCGATAATATCGGTGAGACCGTTGAGTAAGAAAATGAAAAACGTGGGGATAAAGTAGATTGCTTCCCACCATGAGAATTGCGACTCGGTTATTGCGTACTCTCGAAGGATGTAATCAATGGATGTTATTTTGATAATGGAGAGGTATTGATCCATTATGGCAATCATGCCCATGAACAAGATAAGATAGATGATATAGCGGCGGGTTCGTTCATTATTAAAACTACCGATTTGTTTCTTCTCTTCACTTTCCATTTCTCATTCACTCTCCAAAAACAATTCCTTTTTTATCTGATAAATCAAGAGGTATTGCTTTTGTCCCGCGTTTTTTGCGTGCCATTGCATCATAGGCTTCTTTGCCGCCCGCCTCTTCAATTATTTTTTTTCCCATTTTATTTTGATGTTGAATGCTAATGTTCACACGTTCCATAGAACCGGGAGCAATCCTTTTTAAAAGTTTGGCCCCTGTACCTAAACCATAGGGGATCGATTCCATAGTCTCAATTGTTCCGGGTACTGCAAAGAACCAGACGCCAATAGAACTCTCCCCAAACTTTGTAATTGGGATGCCGCCTGCTGCTTGTCGTTCTGCGGTGGGACCGACATGAGCAACGATCCATTTTCCATCAATGAATGCCTCTCCTTCCCCTTCCATCATAAAGAATCCCATTTGATCGTACCATTTTTTTACCAATTGATCCGACCCGACCATAGCATCGTACCATGTTTGAATCATGTTCATCGCAAACGTCTTGTAACGTGCTTTAATCCCAGCGCAACGACACAATGCTATGAACACCGAGATTAAATGAAAACAGGTTCCCGTACCCCGACGAATAGTCTCTTCAACAGGATCCATTGTGCAAATTTCTAAATCAAGATTTTCTTTGACGAATTCAAAAGAAGTTTTTGCGAACTCATAGTCTGTTTTCTGAAATGCACCAAGGTGATGAGCAAGAGCGACCACCTCAGGAGCGCACGGGTTACAATGAAGTGTCGGTCTAAGGTATTTCTCATCAGTGACGCCACATCTCATTCCTTCCGTAAAGGGCGGTATTTCATAGGGTCGTGTTGGTCTGATATATCGTTCCTCGGAAGCATTGATGGTCCGGAGTTTTTTCAAATCACCAGGGTTGGTGAGTAGCACCTTACTCAGTGAAAGACCACCGCCAATCAGTAGTTTCAGATAGGTTTTATGTGGGATGTATTCCCTATCTTTCATCTCTCGAAAACTCAGCATACAAGTGTTTCCCAGAAAGATAAAGAGCATATATTCTTTTCCAAATGTTTTTTTTAGCTTGAATCTATACTGTTTCTGCATGCAAGCTCTTGTGACAGGCGGAACAGGGTTTATTGGAAGTCATCTCATCGATGAACTCTTAGAACAAGGATATGACGTACGCGTATTACGACGAAATACGAGCACTAGCACGCTTCATGAGGATAAAAAATTGTCTTTCATGGTTGGTGATCTTACAGACTCGGAATCATTGGTACGAGCATGCCAGCAGGTTGATGTGGTGTTTCATGTTGCTGCACTTCCGCGAGATTGGGGTCCTAAGAAATCCTTTTTTGAGGTTAATTTCGATGGGACGCAACATCTTCTTGATGCGTGTGTGTACAACAAGGTACCGCGCTTTGTATTCATGAGCTCCGCAGCTGTGTACGGATTTCCAAAAACACAACAACCCCTCACAGAGAACTATCAGAAAAATCCCACTGCGAAATACGGTGAATCAAAATTAAGTGCGGAGGCACTGCTCTGGGGCTATGGGATGAAGCATAACATCACTGTTTCTGCGATACGCTCCCCTGTCGTAACCGGTCCGCGTGATCGTCTGATCGCCCTGTTTCTTATTAAGGCTCTCCAGCAAGGACGATTGTTCTATATCGGTGATGGAAATCAAAAGATTTCTGTCTCTGATGGACGTGATGTCGCGCATTGTCTTCGGCTCACTGGTGAATCCGAGCAGGCAAATGGTCAGGTGTATAATGTGAAAAGCTTTGATAGCACACCACGACAACTCATTGAAACTCTCGCAGAGCGACTCCAGCTTCCTGCTCCAGAGAAGCACAGGTCGTATTCCTGGGCATATGTTCTTGGCAGTATGGTTGAAGGGATCTGGATGCTTCGAGGAAAGGAAAATCCTCCATTCACCCGTCAAAAAGTAAAAGTCCTAGGCACACCCCGTCTGATAGATATTACTAAAGCTACACAGGAGTTGAAGTACACACCTCGGTACAATTATACGACCGCTATCGATGATATCGTCTCTTGGTATATGACAGTCACCCAAACGTCTGCTATAGATACACAAAAATCAGCACGATGAACACGGTGACGACGATGTTGTTGAGTACAAAGAGCGCAAATTTTGCTTTTCCGAGCCGTTGTTCTTTTGGTAGTTGTTTCTGATTTGCCCAGAGCGCGCCCCACCCAAGCAGCCACATTCCAAAAACACCGGTGAGCAGAAGATAAATCGTCATAAGAATGATCGGTTTTTGAATGAACATAAGTGGGACACTCACGAAGAGGAGATAGAGGAGTATGTATAGTTGAAATCTTTTAAAACTGATTTTTTGGACACGTGCGCTGAGGGGGTCAACCCACGCTTTGATCATGCGGGGAGTCGCATCCATCCCGGCGTAAATTGATCCGGCGATGACTCCGACCATCGCGATTGGATAGATGTAGTTTCCGACAAGGGGGCTGATGATCGCATAGATGCTCTGTTGTTGTGAAATAAGGTCAACACCATTTGGTACCAAATGGTTTTTTCCGAGGATTACAACTCCGGCAGCCAGGAACGCAGTCATAAAAATCGCAACGATTAGAAAGGAGACGGTCAGATCTACTTTTACCCCGGTCATGATTTCTGATTTTAGTTCGACTTTTTTTTCCTGCACGCGTAAGCGCCACCAGGAGATATAAGCGGTGAAATCTGCATACGCCCCATGCATCGTGCCATAGATTGCGGCGAGTTGGAGCATGACGGGGACTGTGGTGATGTCCTCAGCAGTCACCCAGGATGCAACCTGGGGGATCTGTGGGGTGAACAGTCCCTTGAGCATGGCGAGCCAATCCGGGTGAACAACAGCAACCGCGATGATAGCGCCAACCGATAGAAATATGACAAATACGAGTTGGATTTTTTCAATTATTTTATAGGAACTTAGTAATCCGAATATTGCAATGGCTAACCCTAGACCGACACCCCAGATGATGAAATCCCCTGTGCCTGTGAATAAGGTTAGTACGTTCCCAAGAATCGTGAGAAACGTCGCGATCATGAAAGGGAGTAATGCAAACCCGATAATGAGTGAAAGGATATTGATCCATCCATGTGGTCGTACTCGGGAAAATAGGGTCATGATATGTTCCCCGGATAACAGGGAATATCGTGTTGCGAGATAGGCGGTGAGTGCTTTCGTAATCATCGCAAATGTGATGATCCATAACGCTGAGTAGAAGGGAATTGCCCATGCGCCAATCCGTGGTGCGAGGACGATGTCTCCTGCACCAATGGTCATACAGGCAATCACTGCTCCGGGACCAAAATACTTCAGATAATACACATATCGATGATGTGTCTTCTGCATGTGTTAATCCTTAAAAATGATGTTGTCAGGTTTTTTTAACAAATCTGTTTTTGGCGCCATTTGTTGCCGTCTTTTCCGCGCTTCAGCATCATATACTGCTTCTCCACCAGTTTCTTCTATGATTTTTCTCCCTTTTTCAATTTGTTCTAAAATACCAATGTTGACGCCAGCAACAGAGTTTGGCGCAAGTCGTTTCATGAGAATCTGTGAGGGAATCCCTAGACCCAGAGGGATCGATTCCCGTATGAAGGTGGTTCCTGGGATAGGGAATAACCAGAGTCCAGCAGAGTCTTCCCCGAGTTTTGTGACCGGCATCCAGGAGGCTGCTTGACGCTGCGGTTCGGCACCGACATCAGCGGTGACCCATTTTCCATCCAGATAGACTTCCCCTTCGCCATGTATCAAGAAAGCTCCCATGGCGTCATACCATTGCTTCATGAGCGGTGAATGTTCCATAGCAGGTGCCATCCAGTTGTCAAGCATGGTCAGGGCGAAGAATTTGTATCGCGCTGGGATTCCAGCTGCACGGCATAGTGCGATAAATATCGAGATCTTATGGATGCAGGTTCCTGTACCTCGGCGAATAGCTTCATCGACGTCATCTTCCAATGGCATTATTTCTAGGATCACTTTTCTTTTAGCAAACTCAAAGGCAGCTTCGGCAAACTCCCGGTCGGATTTTTGATACGCGCCAAGCTGATGTGCTAACGCGATGATCTCTGGTTTTCGGCAGTTACAGTACAGTGTTGGTCTGAGATATTTTTCTTCCGAGTTGGTACTCTTCATATCCGGTTTGTATTCAGGAATGGTATAGGGCGGTGTTGGTCGGTTGTAGATGTTCTTGGTTTTCTGGATCTCCAACATTTTAAATGTCTTAAAATTAAGCAAGAGAATCTTTATGAGAAAAAATACCCCACCAATGTTTAACTGAATCATGTGAAGTGGTGGAACCATTTCTTTTTGTTTAATTTCCCAAGGTGTTAGCATGTTCTTTTAATCCTTACTTAAATCGACAGACATCATGCGACGGACTTCTTCAGCGCACCCGCGGATTTCTGCGCCTGCTGCTCGTTTGATCTCTGGTTCTAGGACAGGACCTGGGCGGTCACAGACAGGACAATGCTCGAGCATTCGGACTTTATCTCCTGACATGAGGAATCCAGGGTAGCTATAGGCGGCGGCGTCAAGAAATGCGTATTGTCCCCATTCGCCGTACCCGATGGGTTTATGTTCCTCGTCTAGGACAAGAGGTTTGTAGTATGAATAAGGAATATGGAGATGGTGGCCCTCAGGGCAATGAACCAGCCAGCCGTTTCCCTCAACCATCCCGTAGATATCAAGGCAGTATTTCTCAGGGATGCCAAGAATTTTTTCGACTTGTTTCCGGAAGTCTACGACAGGGACACGGCTGCCTTCATATGCTTTCCATCCTCCGCCAGTGGCGACGCCTCCTCGTTCACCGAAATCAAAGCGTTTGCCTTCTTTTTCGAGTTTTTTCATAACAAAGGAAAGAATGTATGGAGCGCCGACAATCGCTATTTTGTTGTTGGTTTTATGATGGTATTCCAGCCAGCTGATGATTCTATCGATCATCTTTTTTGATTCTCGTTTTGCGATATATTTTACCAGATTACTTTTTATCCCCTTCTCACCGGTCATCGTCATCTGAATAAGCTCGGTGGTGATCTCCCGGTCAATCGCGACTTGGATATCTTGAATAACATCAAAATAGATCGTACAAACTTTTCCTGCGTACACGTTTGTTTTTTTCGGGTTTGGCATTAATAAATATCCATACATTTGTGGATCCCACAAGGGATAGATCATGTTCATTACAGATTTTGCTGCAGCATATTCAGAGATGTTAAACGTCCGCTGATCACGTGGGATGAAGGTATGTCGACCACTTGTTCCGCTACTGTAGGCAACTGTCATTCCTGCTTGATTAAATGCGTTGATTACTTCATCATAGGTAGGATGTTTTTGGTTGATGACAATGCGCGGGAGAGGTCCTGTAAAAATATGTCCGAGCCATACAGCAAAATCACGCCCGGTGGGATAATCTTTAAAGAAACTATCAGGGATGAGTGGGATTTTTTCTAAATCATCAAGGGTATGAATATCCGTTGGAGCGAAATTCCGTTCTTTGCAGAAATTCTGATACACCTTATTGTTATTGTACTGGTATGTGAAGGTATGCTTGATGGAGTTCAGCTGCATGGGGTATGCTTCTTTGAGTGGGATACGGAACAGATCATCAGGTTTGTATAACGCCTCATCAGTAGGAGTCCATGCGTCTTTTGGTGGAAAATATTTTTGTACTTGGTCATTAAATTGCTTCATATACGTTATAAAGTCTCTTGTTTCCATTGTATTCCCTACTCCGATGCGTCATTGGTTGGAGGAAAGAAACATCTTCATTTTGAGAGGTATCGCTCTCTTTTGTTGACGTTTTCTTCGCTATATCCCCTATTACTTATTGTATTTATAGCAGTACTCTTTTTTATATTTTCCCGTCGTCAATCGTCGATATCTCCTGTAGTTTCAATGATCTCTGAAGAAAGATTATATGTCTTGATGGTCATAGAAGGGGTCGTCTATGCCAAAAACAGGAGTCGCATCTCTTCCGCTTCATCCCGGGAAAGCGCCCCGGTGGTTGTTTCAGCGTATGGTGGCGCTTTCAAGAGGTATTGCTGAAGTGCTTGTGTATGAGTACGGGGCTGAGGAGTTGTTACGACGGCTTTCAGATCCGTTCTGGTTTCAGGCGTTTTCATGTGTTCTGGGGTATGATTGGCATTCGTCGGGTACGACAACAGTCACCTGTGGTGCCTTAAAAGAAGCACTAAACCCTCAGGAGCTTGGGATTACCTTGTGTGGTGGGAAAGGCAATGCGTCTCGAAACACCCTTGCTGAAATTGAGAAATCGAGTGAGAACTACAATCTTTCAACCTCCGTTGTTGAGCGCTTCCAGTATTGCAGTCGCATGGCCGCGAAGGTTGATAACACCGCGATTCAAGACGGTCATACCCTGTATCATCATGTGTTTCTCTTCTCTGAAAACAAGAACTGGGCGGTGATCCAGCAGGGGATGAACACCGAAACAAAGTATGCACGGCGGTATCATTGGCTCTCTGAGGATGTCGAGTGTTTCGTCTGTGAACCACACAACGCAATCGTTGGTGATGATCGACATGAAAACATATTGGATATGACAGCCAGACAAAGCATTTCGACGCAGAACGTCTCTGTTGATCTGGCGAATGATCATCCCTCTCATTTGCAGGAGGATTGGGCGACGCTCACACGACATGATCATCAACGAACATTGGACAATTGGGTCTCTCCCGATTTGAAAAAACAATCAGTTCCACATCTTGCGATGCCGCGAACCATCAACTGGCAGAAGATGAAGGAAATCTATGATGTACATCCGACCAATTACGAAGAGCTTCTGGCGATGAAAGGAGTTGGTCCGAATACCGTTCGTGCCCTCGCATTGATCTCAGATCTTATCTATAATGAGAAACCATCGTGGGAGGACCCAGTGCGGTTTAGTTTCACGGTCGGTGGAAAAGATGGTGTCCCCTACCCGGTCAACCGAAAAGCAATGGATGAATCCACAGAAATGATCAGAACAGCGATTGAAGATGCGAAAATCGGTGAAAAAGAAAAAATTCAGGCGCTTCGACGATTGAAAGACTTTCTCCCTCAATATTCCGTATAAATGTATTTAATTTAGGTTCTGTGTAATAGGGAGTTGGGAATTTAGCGTTGGGAAAAAAGAGTTGGTAACTAAGTAATTTAAAGATAAAATTGGGAATGAATTGGGAAGAATCGATATAAATCTGTAAACGAATCTTGAATAGTCACACTCGAAGAGAAAGGACTATTAAAAATAGGTTGAAAAAAGATGGTCGTAGGGTTTGTCCTGATGAATATTTCACCATTGCACGAATATGAAGTATTTAATATACTTTCAAAATTTCCAGAAATTATTGAACTCCACCCCTTGTTTGGAGAATATGATCTTCTTGCAAAAATCCAGGCAGAAGATTATGAAAGCATCGGGGAAATCGTTATTAAGAAAATTAAAACAATAAACGGAATTACTGATACAAAAACGTTAACTGGATTACGATTTGATTAAAATATTAATCCTTAATAGAGTTGGGAGAAATAAATTTCAATAGAGTCTTTTGGGATTGGTTTTTTCTTGAAGATATCCGAACATATGGCATTCGTTTTTCTCTCCGATCCACCAGGCACAGGATGTTTCGAGACATTGCCCTTTTATAATAGGACACAATCGTCCGATTATCACTTGTTCCATATAGTATCCCCAATTATTTAATATTATTAGGTTAATTAAATGTTTTGTGTATTTTGGGTTTGCAAACAGTATTAAGAAGATATTTAATTCTCATTAATGGTCTCCCCGTAAAGTGCGTTTTTCACCAAACTTACGTAACATTGCGTAGGAGACTTGTAGCGATAGGGTTTTCTACCAAGGGGGAGACCAATAAAATAATTTTTTCTTGTTTTATTTCTTAAGCATAGTTTTAGGCTGTTGAAGAATTCTGAAAAATAATCATTTTTTCATCACACCAAGCTCAACAGCTAAAATAAAGAATGATTAATTTCGTGCAGATCGTAATGATACAGTGTTTTATCTTTCAGAATGTTCT
>CABMCU010000098.1 GCA_902384685.1 uncultured archaeon
ACCATTTCGTGGGTCGATATGTTTTAAGCAGAATGGTTTGCGTTCCTTCATGTTACACTATCATAAAATGTACCTTATCGGATACCCCCATCTTTAGATGGATTTATTTTGGGAGGATGTCATTTGAAGAATTTAAATCAATTAAACATCCATATCCATTTTGAAGTAGTTTATTCTCTAAAATTGTAATATTACTTGCGTTAAATAAACCAATTCCAGACTCCCAATGAAATTGAATAAGATTATAACTTATCAAACTATTAAAAGATGATCCAACAATAATCCCATACTCATTCATAAAGTCACTGCCATTTCCTCCGTCAATAAAATTTTTAGTAACAATGCATTGGCTCGAGTTTTCAATATTAATACTACTCCATAAGTTACTATTTGAGTTAAAGACATTATTTGAAATCACTATTCCTGTTGAATTTACAACATAGATGCCATATCCTACTGTCGAATCCGTCTTGCTATTTGTAATAGTAAAATTACTGATAGTAACATTTTCAGCAGATATTTGAACAACCTGATGAATATTACTATAATATCCTTCAGAAATTATTGTATTATTCTTATTTTCACCGATTAAATTGATTGATTTATTAACAAATAATTCCTCTCGATAAAATCCATTATACACAAAAATAATATCATTCTCAGAGCATGCAACAACACTATCTAGGATGCGTCTAAAAGGATGTTCCTGAGTTCCATCCCAAGGACCATATACATTATCGTCATCAACGTAGATCGTTCTTTGAATTTTTGCATTGACACTTAGATTAATAGAAAGAAAAACTAACAATAGCAGGATAAGGATGATTCCAACCATCAAACATTTTCCAATCAAAGGATTCTTATCCATTACTTTCTCCCTTTGTTGAAATATATAGCATTATTCTTCTTTAAAAACATATCCTTAGAGGCGGGTAACAAGTGTTCGGTTTTTTCCTAATGAAATCAAAGTATATTTATATAAGAAAAAATAAATAGTATATGGCGGGAGTCAAAATAGGTGAGGCTTTCAAGCCTATTCTTCTAACAATCTTCCTTTTCATCCTCCCTTTTCTCCTCAAGGAATGACTCCCCTGCCTCCCTATTTCTCATCCCTGTATTATCTATCCATCCATTATTTTTTTCTTCTAATAGTTTTACTTTTTTTTCTAAATTAAGTATGTTTTCTCGTAAAATATTGAGGGTATCTTCTATATTATATCTCCAGTTATTATAATCTTGTTCATCTATCATTTTTTCTAACTCTCCCAATATATTATTTCATAACAACTTTTTCTTTAAAAGCATATCTAAATGTAACTATTTTTAGATTAAAAAAGTCAAATCGTAATAATAACTACAAATCTTTATTAACAAAGAAATACAAACAATGTCTTATGGAAA
Organism: uncultured archaeon; assembly: GCA_902384685.1. GTDB lineage: Archaea > Thermoplasmatota > E2 > DHVEG-1 > DHVEG-1 > SM1-50. The sequence goes on from CABMCU010000098.1 coordinate 1,402, forward strand.
ATAAAAACAACAAGAGGGATTTGGCCTATTATAGCATCGAAATAATAAAAGGTGATGCAAGAAACCCTTTAATTATTGTTAAATTTAAAAGTGAAAGTAAAAACTATTGGGCAAAAGAACATACTTGGCGTGCTACTCTAGCAGAACTGGAATTTCTTTTTAAAACAACTAAAATGATGGAAAATAGTAAACCGAGAACCCAAACCTTAAAAACTTCTCCCTCTTCACTCGAAACCTAAAAATCTATTTGCTGTTTGTAAACTTTTTTACAATACTATACCTTAAATACACATAAAACAACTTAACTCATTTTCAAAAAAGCAAAACATTAACACGGTATAAACGCATACCGACATGAGATAAACACAGATGGTTTTCGTTCTAATGATAAAAAATGATAATTTTATATATCATTAGCATTCAACCATATACACTAATTAACAATGATTTTAAGGGATAAGGACTGTAATTAAGTTGATTATGAATGTTATTATTTTTGCAAGTAGGATTGCAGGAAATGTTATTAGTTTTATAACAATGACTAGAATTGGACCGAATAATATCCCAAAAATTGTTCCGATAATGGCTAATATTAATGAAAATATGAATTGCAATATCAGACGAATACATGTAGGTTGAGGAATATTTTTAATTGTTGATTTTAATTCTGTTAATTTTTCTGATAGTATTTTAATATCATAGATTGTTTTTAAATTATTAAATTTAAGTTTCATTTTTTGGAATATTGAAATCCATTCCTCTGGCATATTATTGATTTTTCCATTTTCAATTTGAGAAATTATCTCATTTGTATTGTATTCAATTACTGTTCTGTATTCCACTGCTGATGCTGAATTGATCATTAAAATAACAGATAAAGAAATAAATACCCCTAGTAGAATTATTCTCTTCATTTATTTCACCATATATATAGATAAGAAGGTGATATTTAATAGTTATTATCGAATTTTTAGACGAAATCCCCTTAATAAAAAGAAAAAAAGAAGATTCAATAATTTTGACTCTTTATATTAATCTAATTTCATTTAGAATAAATATATGATTAGAATGTCTGACATTATAATGTTTTGGCATTAGCCCGATGCCATTATATACGAACTACTTATTACTACTTTCGATGACAAAAGAACCCGTAACAATTACAATAAATAATGATATAGAAAAAACAACAACGAAAAATAATTCAGAAAAAATAAAAACCTATTTTACTGACATGAATTTTGAAGTCTCTCAGAAAAAACGAGCAAAAATCGCTATCGAGTACTTCATTCAAGCAAATCCAACCATAGACCTAAACACCTATTTCATAGATTTTAGGTTACTCCATGGAATAGACCTAATCACAAGACAAGATCAAACCACCATCGCAATAAAAAACCTTATTACGTTTCTCGAAAATAAAAACCTCGCACCGAACACCATAACAGGATATCGCACAGACATTAAACAACTGCATGACTATTACCACATGACACTTGATGAGACAGACTGGAAACAAATTAACAAAATGCAGAAGCATACAGGTAAAAAATTCCACACCACCTCTCCAACCAAAGAGCAAATACAACGAATACTCTCAAACGCCACAGCATTAGAAAAGGCTTATTTCCTTACGATTCTTACCACTGGAAAACGACCAGAGGAAATTCTGCAAATCGACCTTGAAGACCTTCATTTAGAAGAAAAACCACCTCGAATAACGTTTAAAATCGAAGACAACACCACCAAAAAGAGACTCCCTTACTCCTTCGTTACCGAAGAATGCAAAGATGCAATCCAAACGTACCTCACACAACGTCCTATGTTCATCAGTACAATAACAAATTCACATCTTGATATTAAAAACAAGGAACAGTTCCTAAATTCACCAAAACTTTTTCAAATAAACGGAGTTACCATCCGTAGACACTGGAACAAACTCCTTAAAAAAGCAAACCTTGATGAAAATACCAAGAGAGAAATCATCGATAAACACTCTAAAAAAATATCAATTCAACGATATAAATTCAACCATTACAGTCTTAGACACTACTTTAGAGTATACCTCGGTAACCGTGACCTTGCCGAAAAACTCATGGGACATACAGACATCAGAAACCTCTACAACACCAAACAAGAACAAGAGATAGCCAAAGACTACATCATCTTCTCCAAAAACCTCTATATTTACAGTACACAAAATACTGATGAGCAAATGAAAGAAGACCTCATCAAAAAAGACGAACAAATCCAACGCCTTATCACCAGTGATGAAATGCGAAAAAATGACATGCAAAAATTAGAACTCAAACTCAACAGATTAACATCGCTAATGAACAGGCTCCAAATCGAAGATATAAACAATGAACCCTATCAATACGATGATCAATTTCAGATGTATGACCCTATATCAACAAATCCAAAATTGTCCGCACTTGATAAGGATAAAAAACCACTTAACCGAAAATTAATAGGTCGAAAATCCTCACCAAAACGGTAACAACTACACGACATCAAACAAAGCAGGATCTTCATTATATAAATCTACATAATTCACAGGCTAACACCATACAATACACTTAACCCACGCACCAGAATCGATTTTAAAGCCTCAAACAGACACGTACACGCATAAACTCAATTACAGCATAAAGGAGAAAGAGAGGGAGAGAACACATTTCTATAAATTCAACTCACCTTCCCTCGTGAACCTTCACAATGAACACAATACCATAAAACAGGCATCCAGTTCTTCTGATTCTTCATATTACCATGAACATATAACTTTGTCATCTTCGAACCACAAATACCACAAACCTTTCCTTTACATTTCTTCTTCCGACCTCTCTTACCAACAGATACAATAGAAGAAACAGGAACTTTACTAACAGGATCAGAACCCTTACGACCTCTTAACCGTTCAAAAAAATCCAAAACACCCTTTCCCTTCACCAAAGAGACATCATACGAAAAACCATCAGATTTATCCTCATCAACAATAATCCTATGTTTCCGCTTATTCAAATTCGTTTCAATCTTCACAAAATGATCAGCACCAACGTAATATGAAACTACATCAACCATATAACCACCACTCAAAAGAAATGCACACTTAACAGACCTTTCCTCATACGAATAACATACTCCCGTATCTTCTCCAACTTCTCACTATGTGCCTTATCAGACTTAATAAAGCCATGCAACACCGCATTAATAACCTCAGAACGAGTAACACCAAGATCAACCGCCTCAGACACCATATCATCCAATTCTTTCACAATGAACGAATCTAACGCCACTCCTGTTCTTACCTTTTCTTTTATCCTATCCATATCTTATGCACCGTGTAACCATTATGGATAAATAGCTATTTAAACATCACTTTACACAAACGACAACCATTCACATGGTATCATAAAAAACATATATCGAGTATATAAATAAACACAAAACCTACGCAAAACACATAAAATTCTTTCTCCTGTAAACTCTACACAATTAAAACCATTAAAACACTACTTTACAGCAATACACTTAGAACATTATACTCCTATAATTTTACAGCTAAAACAACCATCATTACACACATTCCTCTCACGCCCATTCTTGACACCTAAATAATATAATCAAGTAAAGGGACGGGCTCAGAAACTAGAATTGCGACCTCGTAACGCCCTGTTGGGCTTACGGGTGGCTTTCGCCATCAGCGTAGCGCCCTGAAGCATCAGGGCTTACATGTCGCACCCTACCGGGGTGCAGTCGCAGTCTCTTTCTTACGCCTATTAGGAAGACAATAACGACAAATCTTACCATGATGTCTGTAATAGACAAACTTCTTACGTTTCACCATTGACTATGCTATATGTCAACACTGAATATATATATTTTAGCATATACACAAATATACTTAAATAATCGTAGAATACGAACAATCCAAACAAACCAATACGATATCACTATTCCATAGAGATATCACGCCTACGTGCCTAAAAACAGCACTACACCATCTAAACGAACAAACCCACATCAGAACAAACAACATCCTCACAAAGGATTCAAACTGCATCTAGATGCTCGCTTACTGATGTAACGGCGACAAGGCTAACAGGGGAATAGACCTCCGATTGAGGCAATTCTGACTATACTCGCATTGAGAACAGGCTTAACAGCACTGTAATCGAATAGTGAAATCCCAAGGGAAACCACACTAAAATACCGACACATCAAACGCACTAGACACCCATATTAGATAAACACAGTCGCAACAACACCAAAACAATACAGAACACCGATGCCTAAACAACACCGGCTAAACATATAATTACACCCCAAGATCAACGCAGATCACCGCACATGGGGATCAGATCGGACACCGCCAAACCAACGAGAAACAGGGATAACATCACTACCGTTCAATTATTACTATAATTTTCCAAATTACAGGATAACATCACAGCAGATAGACACACTCAAAATAAATAAACGCTTACAACCTAAAAACATAATAACCATGTTACACATAAAATAACATGAGGAACCAAGCAGAGAACAAGTTACAGAGTAAAATCTATCATATAAACGCATCCAAAACCCTGATACACGAAAGAACGATAAGGATCAACAGACCGCCTCCGTTCAATAAAAATGGCTACCGATACGATCCCCCCATGTATCGCTTCGTTCCCCCAAGAAAGGGGGAACTCGCTCCCCCTACAAAATTAGGAACACCACAAAACTATTTTTCCTAACACCATTCCTGACCCAACAATCAACAGATTAAAATCACATTGACATCATAAATAACATCAACAGTAAAACATCAACACACTAAATATAAAATCATCCCGTAAACTACCCAAGGGGTGGGGAGTGATACTTCGTATCTCCTCCCCACACCCCACTCTAAAGGGATAAATCAAACAGAATGATTACATCATTCTTAAATGCAATAAAAAAATAAAAATCATACGAATCCACCTTAACGCAGAACACACATCAGGATAAACCCCAACATGAGATAGCACTATTCCATAGAGATATCACGCCTACATGCCTAAGAACCGGCACTACATCAATATACTTCATTATGAACACTGAACCTCTTTTACAGTGGCTTTCATTTATCAACATGCAACTTAGACTTACCATCCACGATGTAAACATCGCAATCTAGACTAGAGGCACTTAAAAAATTGAGCAACTCGCTCATTTCTTTTACAGTAACACCTCGAATGTTAATCTTAATTGGCATAACCACCTCTTAGAAAAATCCCGTTAACTTCAATTTTCTCAATAACAACACTCATCTAGGCTCAAAAATATAATATAACGTATCATTGCCAGTGTCATGTAGAGCTACATTAACAGCCATATGGTGATAAATTTGAGGTATGATATAAAATAAGATTACAACTGTACCAGTAGGCCATATCACAGAATTATTTTCAACCCAAAAGTTACCAAATCCTATCATATAATAAAAAACTAGTCACCTGGTACTGTTTGGAATTTGTTAAGGGATTGATTCTATTTTATTCTCGCATAAGGTATTTTGTATTTTAGAAGATTCTGACACACATTTCTCTTTAATACTGGTACTTATCGATGAAAAGCTTGTCAATAAAAATATTCCACTAATTTATATATAAATTATTTTCTTTCTCATATTTTTATTCCTTCCTAATAAACGGGATGATAATTAATATCTCCTTGTTTAATTAAATGTTTTGAAAAAATAAAAATAGGAAACAGAAAGATTAACACGGGCGTATGATTATAGTTTGGGCGGAAATGAAATCCGGAATCCCATTAATATATTGGATAAATAGTGGATAAATATATCTTTCCATATAAAAATAAATCAACATAAAATATAAATAATTGGTATGCAATATCATGTCATTGGAGGAAGAAATTATGAAGAAAATGTTAAGTATAAATTTAGTAATGGGAGTTGTTATTTTATTCTTAAGTGTATCTTTTACACCTGTTATTCATGCAACATCCATACAATCAACAACTAATTATTCAATACCATTAAGAAATAAATGTGATATAGAAAATGGGAGTAATCTAACATTTTGGATTTGCCAACTATCTTTGGATGGAATAACATTTATTTCGTGGGCTCCTCTTTTTGGGCTTTATGTTTTATTCAATGGCACGATCCATATAAAATCATTTACCGCACTTGATATAAATGCAAATAAATATGGAAATTATTTCGGTACATATAATTTGACAGGGAATTTTACAGCAATCTTGAGACATTTTATATTCAAACATAGTAGTGAACCAAATCAAATGGAAGGATATGCGCTCAATGTAATATTGATTCGATCAAAATCATAATAAAATAATTCAATTACTTTCCTTTTTTGATTTTTTTTTAAATAATGAAATCAGTATAAAAATAGTGAAGTGTTCCTATCTGATATCGTCTGTGTTTGAATGGTAGACACCACGAAAACATTTTTTTTAATTAAATTTTACCCTCCAAATATCAACACAATTACTGCACATCTTCATACTCGCTTTTGGATAAAATCTTACTTCTTTTTTTGGAAACATCTTTCTACACCATTGGCACAGCTTATTTCCATTATACATTGTCATTATTTCTCACCATTACATTCTTTTTTCGTCAAATGATCTTTTTCTTCCTTGTCTTTTGCCTTTGTATAAAACAATACAATTACCCTTGATGCAAAGTTTAATTCTGTTGCCAGGTTGTTATATCATGTTTTGACAATTTCTGCTGCGATCCTGTCAATATAATTAACATTTGGTAGATATTTTTGAAAAGTTCATAATCTGTAAGTATACACACGGAAGGGTGCTTTTTTAGAAAAAATACAAAGACTATTATCAAAAGCTATCAAATAATTAATACTTCCCCCGTTTCGTTTATTTTGATTTTTTATTTTTTGGTTTTTAACACTGTAATAATTTCCCTGACGTCGGCTAACCTTTTAGCTAATATCTTTTCTTTTCGTTCTAATTTGGCCAACAGCTTTTTCTTTTCATCAATCATTTTTGGTTCCATTTTTATTTCACCTGTTTAATCTACTTTCATAAGTTATTATTTGGATTTCAAGACTTTTATTATTTCCTTCACATCAGTTAACCTTTTAGTTAACTTTTTTTCTCTATGTTCCAACATGTACATCAGCATTTGCTTTTCATTCATTTTTTTTTTATATTCCATATATTTACTTCACAAAAATTTATAATATACGAATAGTATTTAACCTTTTTGGAAAATAATATAAATAATTTTACTTTTTAATCAAATCCTTTTTATACCATCTAAATTTGTCGAACATCGAAGAGAACTCCAACAGTTGCAGGGAATTTTGTTATCAAATCAAATAAAAACCTACCTTGATGTTATAGATCTACATCTGTAAAGAATTTCTTCGAAGGAGATGGTGTTAATTATGGGGGTCACCATCTTGTGTTCTCATTTCGAAAAACATTCAATTTTTTTACACTTTAATATAAAATATTTGTTTCTATGCGCTTTGTGTAATTATTTTTAAAATGACATAGCTCGATGCATCCATCACGGATGATGGGATGCAAAGAGCTAGTCAAGAAAATAGAGAATGGGAACGGCATAAAGAATTTACCGTTCCCTGGGCAAC
>CABMCU010000099.1 GCA_902384685.1 uncultured archaeon
AATATAACAATGTATTATCGACACCAACACAAACAAAACCTACCAATGAAACGAGTATTGGTACGGTATGGCATAACAATCTTGTCTAAGAACATAAAATAGGGGACTCCTTAAGTTTAGATACCAAAATTACCGTAAATATGGGTTTTCAAAATGAGACGTTTTTGGTAAAAAAATATTTAGACGCAGAATCAATAAAAGATGGAGAATGGAACATCGGGGAGAAAGTAATTTATCCGCTTTCTTTTACTACCCAGAACATCCAAAGTTATTTCCCCGCTTATCTTCATGTCGCAGATATCGAAAGCAACTCACTTGAATTTATTGCTACTCTTGATGTATACCCAGAAACAGATCTAGGATTGACCATAACTACTGACAATTTTTCTCCTTCCATTGGATCAAAAGTTAATTTCACAATCTGTGTAACAAATATGAACGGGGGTACACCTGCAGTAAACATTGAAATCCTTAATTGTTTATCAAAGAATTTTTCTTATTTCAGTAACGTAACATCACGCGGATTATATAATTCGAATACAGGTATATGGACTATACCTTATCTGGAGATTGGGGAATCTGCATGTCTTACAATTACAGCAATTGTTATCCTTACTTCGACGCCGACTCAGTTGGCAATGATACTCGATGGCTCGGGAAGTATTTCATCTAATGATTGGAGTCTTATGCGAGAAGGTCTTGCGAAATCAATTGAGAATTCAAGTATCTTTCCACATGATGGAAATGTAGAGCTCACAGTTATCCAGTTCGGTAGGACGTCTGCGAAAACAGAATTAGGACCAATTATTGTTACAAAAAATAATTACGCAGATATTGGAACTAAAATTCGGAAAATAAGTCAACTTACTGGTACAACTCCAATGGGTTGTGGTATTAGACTTGCTGCAGATCAATTACGCAACATCGGAAAATTCGATGTTAATACAAGACAAATAGTCACTTTAGTAACCGATGGTGTTGCTAACGTTGATTGGAAAACTGGATATTCAGGAACATATCAAGGTTGGGATGGTTGGATTAAAGGCACTGACCAGCATCATACTGGTAACTATTCGGCTAAATCAAATTCTAATAGACATGGAGATATTACATGCGACGATTTGGATACAACCGGAGTAACAAGTATCACGGTAGATTTCTGGTATCGATTACAATCTACATATTCAACTAATGATTTGAGATTATATTTCTATGATGGAAGTTCATATGACTCTATCGCGTCTCTTGGTGGAGGTCAGAAAAATACATGGATTCATTATACAAAAACAACTACTGATCCACAATATTTCAAAAATAATTTTAAAATACGTTATACAACGAATGGAAACGGTCAGATATGGATTGATGATGTTACTATAAAAACTAATAAAAAAGAATTACTCAATGATAGTTTCGAGAGTGTTTATTGGGGTGAGAACTGGTGGAATCCCGGTCTTAAAAGTGCAGAAGAAGCTTCATCATATTTAGTTTCAAAACTTCAAATGACAAACGATCAAGATGAATTTAATTCTCTCGGAGTAGGTGTTGGTGGTATGTATGGAGGGCCAGATGTCGATTGGTTAAAAAATAAAATAATCTGGCCTCAACCAGGCCACATTGCACCGCCGTACACAGCAGGATGGGTAAAAACAATAATATCGTGGCAGGATTTTCAGAAGGCTATTAGTGAAATATTCAGAAATTATTTCGGTATTTCCAACAACAATAATGTAAAAATTATTTCTGCAACCCCAGCAACTGATCCAAACCCTCAAAATAATAATGTAAGTATCATTTTAACACCAAAATAGGGCAATTAAAATAATTATCCACCAGTGACTTTACCAATATGCCAAGCTCAACAAAAAAAGTAATACTGGAGTAGATCACAGAATAAATAATCTAGAATGGTCATTTTAGTATAACAACGGTACTAAAAGGTTATGAGACTGATTCATTTCCTTTTTTTCCTTCATTTCGATAGATTTTTGATTTGTTTTGTTTAGAAGAAATGTTATGTTTTTTTATAAGCTCTTTTACACTTAATAAATTCTTATTAGATCAGAGTACATACCTAATCAAATTCAAGGAAATTATGTACAAGCTCCTACTATTAATTGGGAGCGCCCCGGCTGGGATTCGAACCCAAGTCGAAGCCTCGACAGGGCTTCATGATAGGCCACTACACTACCGGGGCAGAGATTCTCGTTTGTGTAACTGAGGGTAATCACTTCTCTTTCTTTAATTTTTTGGAAGAGTTCACTTTGAAAAAAGAAAAAAGAAAAGACTTGATATAGTTAAAAAAAACATAACGTATGTAATTTTATGAATCGGTCGATTTAAACTAAAGAGGATATATCTATCAATCTGGTTTCGATAGTCCAGGTATTTCTGCAGAGCATCTTAATAGATTTGTTCGATAACTTTGAGGTTCTCCATAACTAGAGTCTCTTTTTTCAGGTATTCACCCTTTTTCTTGAATACAACAGATGACGTATTTTTTAAACGAAAGAATTTTATCATACTTTCTTGTTACCCTATATATTAATAAGTATCATAACAATACAATGAAGAGTGGTTATTGGGATGCTATGGTAAAGAAGATACGTTCGAAACAAGCAGTATCTGAGGTTATTGGTGTCGTTCTTTTGTTAGGAATAACAATTTCGCTATTTGCTGTACTCAATTTTTTTGTTTTCAATATTTCTTTTAATCCGTCTGCTCCTTCAGTGAATCTCATTGGAACGATCGATAAAGTAAACAATATAATTAACATTGAACATAACGGTGGAAAATCGCTCGATGGAAAAACACAAATAATAATAACTATAGGGTCTCAAACTACTCGAAATAATACAAGTGAGCTATTAATTGATACAAACGGTGACAATAAATGGAATTTCGGTGAAACCGTGCAATTTGTTGTACCTGGTAACATTACCATCACAGGTAAATATATTCGAGCAGAGGTTGTGGATCCTGTATCGAATTCAATATTATTGTCGGTAGTTCTTCAAAAAGGTTCGAGTTAATAAGATAAAGCAAAAGAAAAATTGTGTGAGGGTATGGAATGAAAAAAATCATAAAGAAAACATCTGACAGTGCAGTGGTTGGTATGGTTTCTGCAATATTGATTATTGGTCTGATTGTTGCGGTCATTTCCATTATTCAGGTAATTTATGTTCCAGTAATTATGGAACAGCGTGAAGCAGAGCATATGGATAAAGTAACAGAGCAATTTGGATCTCTTACTTCGATTATTGATAGTCAAGCCTCAAATAGAATAAAGGGTGTCCCTATTGCAACGTTTGTGACGCTAGGAAATAAAGAATTACCGTTTCTCGTATCAAGTAAAGCATTTGGTACCTTAGAAATTTTAAATAACTCATGTACAGTAACTATTAGCCATACACCAATAAATAGTACCACTGAAACGTCAATATTCCCCATAGGCACAATTACCTATTCATCAACTAATGCATACTTCCTTAACCAAAATTATACCTATGAGGCTGGCGCGATGATTGTGAGTCAATCACAAGGGAATTTGATGATGTGTCTACCTGGTTTTTTTGTTAATTTTAATTCGATTACAAATACGGGAACTATTTCATTTGATGTTGTGAATATCTCTAGTGTTGGGAAAAAAACTATAGCGGGTGGTATTGGAACCTATCCTATACAAACAGAGTTTTATGATATATCGATCAATACAACTTATACCAATGTTGATTATATTACTATTACCACACCACATTCAAATGCTTGGTCTGATTTTATAAATCGTTCACTGAAAGAAGCAGATTTAAAATATAATACTCAGTTTATCCTAACAAATACAGGGCAGGCTCTTAAGGTAAAATTTTTACCATCCATTACCGTAGAGGCCATTTTCAAAATAATTGATATTCGAGCCCAGATCGGTCCTGGCTGGGCTGAGTAACCAGGTTGGCGTAAACGGTAAAAATTATCTCACCAGAAATTGACTGAGGAACCTCCTTAGATGGTTTGTGAACAAACAACCTGAAAGGACATAATTCTAATATCCCAGGATGCATGAAATATTCGATTTCATTATAGACTTCTTTGTTTGAGATTGACAACGATCTCTTTTTCAGTGATAGTCGTGTGGCAACTGCAGCATGATTTAATTCGAGACATCGGTTTTCTTAGTCTATTAAAATGGTATCGTAACATTAGGGCTGGTTTGATAATCTAGATGAGGATTTTGAAGGTAATAAATGAGATAAGAATGAGGATAAACGCTTGACGTATGCCAGCGGAGATACGGCCTTCCATCATGAAACCACCGAGGAGTCCTCCGCCAAGGCTTTGTACGAAGACAAAGGTAAAGAACATGTTTTTTACGTCGATTGGGTTAATAGTAGCTATCTTTAGGTTTCCAATTGACTTTCCTGCCATTGGTCCTTGTAGGTCGTAGAGCGCCTTAAAGATTGTTCCGTTGATGATGAGGATGACCGCGAGGAATACAAAAAAACTGATGAAAATAACGATGCTATACATAGACATCTCAGTTCGTCGTTGTTGTTCGACGCGTCTGATTTGATCGAGTTCTTTTGCAGCTGCGTTGAAAACTGTTGAAGTGTTTCCACCGATTTCTAAGGCTTTCTTGATGGTAATAGCGAGTCTTTTCACTTCATTGGTATTGACTCGTTCTCCTAAATTTGTTAATACTTCATCTACAGGGATGCCCCAGGAGAGTTGTGCGGCCGTCATTTTGAGTTCTTCTGTTAATCGACCATAGTCTCCTTCAGATGCGGTTCTAATAGAGTCATAGATGGTCATGCCGGATGCAGACGAGTTCGCAATATCTCGAAGGAAGTCAGGGAGTTTATCCATGATTTCACGTTTTCGTTTTTGTTTCATTGAGTTGTAAAAACCAAGTGGTCCGATGCAACCGAGTATTCCGAAGACAAAATAATCTATGGGTTGAAGAAAACCAATGGTGATAATTGGTTGACCGATAAAAGCGAAAAATGCCAAGGAGAAGAAAATAAACGCAAGCATAACCGAAATGATAAGGATAATCCGTATGGTTTTATCTTTTCCATATTTCTTGTTGATATTGTAATCTTTGACGATTTTGATTTTCTTTATACTTCTTCACCCATCCCTGATTTCATCATTACATAAAATCCACAATATGCCATTGGGAGTATGAAAAGGGAGATGACGTAGAGGAAATTAAAGGAGATGCCACCACTCGTGAGCCCCATTACACAAAGGATTATCACGAGGAATAAGGGAAAGGCGATGACAGTGGTGACAAAACTTTCAGCCATGATCGCGAGAGAGTCAAGGTTTTTTTTGCGTTCTTCTAAATCGTCGAACATATACTGATCTACGCATCGACTAAAATAAGGAGCTAACTCACTTCCTGATTGAAGTACAGCGATGATTCCTTGAAGGAAATCTCTGAATTTTTTTGAGGGAGAAATTGTTATCGCGTTTTTTAATGCGGTGATTGCATCAAGACCCATCAGTTCAATTTCTGTGGTTATTTTCTTTGCTTCTTTTTGTACTTCACCATAGAGCTTGATACTAGATAGGGAACCAAAGATTTCTGATGGAGAGATCCCAGCAACGGACATGGTATTGATGAAATTAGCGACATAGGGGAGGTGACGGTCAATGTTTTTTCCTCGTGCTCTTGCTTTCGCGGCTGGTAATCGGAGGTATGTCATTCCGATAAGGAACGGAACAATCAAGGTTGTAATAAGAAGTAGTAACATGGTGGTGCTATTCGGAATGAGAAGATAAATAAATAATGTTGAGAAGAATGATACGATAAACCCCAATATGCAGTTCATCAGAACCATCGAGTAGTACTCTTGATACACCATGCTGATGTTTGCTTTTTCAAGCATGTTGTTCTTATCTATTTTATTTAGGTTGAATTTTTCAAAGGTGCTGGATAAGAATCGCCGACAAAATCGTGTATATTTTGTCGATTTCATTTTTCTGTTTCCCTCTTTGCGGGTTCTAGGATTCTCTTATTTTCGATTTCTAGGGTTTCTTTCTTTGCGAGTTCTAGGATTCGTTCAGGGAATTTCTTGTACTCGGCGATAATGCTACCGAATGTTTTATACGATTTGATTTTTTTCTTTCGCATCCATTCGAGTACGAGGATCCGATTGTTGAGTTCTTGTTGAAGTTGTTCATCGGTCCATTCATTCTGTTGTTTGATGCGAGTGAATATTTTACTTGATCCAGAATAGTTGAATCGGTCATCTGTCTTGGAGATCCAAGTATAGGGTGCCATGAAGATTAATTGGTTGGTGTCGGTGTCGAGTTTGATGATTTCTGTGACGCTCGTCACGCGTCTGACCATTTTTCCCCCGATATCGACTGCGTTTTGGAAGACGATGACGTCCAATGAGGTTAGAAGGGCTCGCGGGAGTTCTATTGGAGGGTTTTCGAGTCGTTGGATGAGCGTATGAATTGTGCTGGCGTGGACTGTGGCGTACGCGGTATGGCCGGTTGCCATCGCCTGGAAGAGGCTGTAGGCTTCTTTTCCTCGCACTTCTCCGACGATGATAACACGCGGTCGTTGTCGTAATGCTGCTCTGATAAGGTCGAACATGTCGATGTCTTTTCCTGTTTTGTTTTCGTCAGCGGTGGCAAATCCTTTTCTTGTGGTCCCTGCGATCCAGTTTTTATGAGGAATATTGACTTCTCTGGTGTCTTCGATGGAAATGATTTTATGTGAGGATGGGATGAATAACATAAGGGCGTTAAGGGCTGTGGTTTTTCCGCTAGCGGTCCCTCCACAGAAGAGTATTGAGGCGCCATCTTCGATTGCCATCCAGAAGTAGGCTGCCATTTCTGTTGACATTGAGTTGTATTCGATTAAATCTAGGGGGGTGAGTGGTATCTCCTTGAATTTTCGAATCGTAAAGGTAGATCCTTTCGTAACGGTTCGTGCGAGTGTCGCTTGGAGACGGGAACCATCTGGTAGTTTTCCGTCAACGATAGGGGAGAAAATGGAGATTTGTTTTCCTGAGATTTGGCAGAGTCGGACGAGAAAGGAGTTGAGTTCGGATTCTGAATCAAAATAAATATTGGATTCGATTGCTTCATATTTGCGGTGATGAATGAATATCGGGGTTTCAGGGCCATCACAGGAAATATCTTCGATGCCATCATCATGCATAAGGATGTCAATTTTCCCATAACCGAGAAAGTCCCTAAAAATATGGTAAAAGATTGGATCTTTAGAGTTTTCGTCGATATAGATATTGTTATCGCGGATGATATGCTCAATAGTGTCCTCTAAAAATTTTTTCTTGTCTTCATAGGTCATATCAAACGTGTTGATATCTGCAAGCATTTTGAAGAGATGGGAGATTTCATTTTTAATTTGTTGTTCGTTTTCCTTAAGTTTAGGTTCGATGATTTCATAGATAAATTCATGGTTCGTGTGGTCGTAGATGATACGTTTTGTACCTTGTTTTTTCCATCCGAATCCTGTTTGTTCTTCGATGATTTCGATTTTTTTTCCAGCGATTTCAAGAATAATTCCTGTTGTTCCTTCTTTTTTTTGTTGTGCTTGGAGAAGGCTTTTTTTGTGTATTTCTGAGATTTTTTGTTCTGATAGCTGTAAATAGTCTATTTGTTGTTGTGCTTTGCCAAGGAGACCTTGTTGTTGTTCATAAGTTTTTCTTGGTGTAATTATACGGTATGCCTCTATTAGCGATTCATCGTACTGGTTTTGTTTTGCTCTTTTTGACTGACGAGGTGATCGCTGTCGCTTTTTTACTTTAACAGTAATTGTTTCTTCTGTGTCATCAGTTTGTCCTTTTTTTTGTTCTGCTTTTTCTAATAAGCCCATACTACTCACTTGACGTTATATTTATTCAACACTTTCTGATATAATTCAAATTCTTGAGATTGCATAAATTTGTTAATAACATCCTCTGGGAGTTCCCCAAGCAATGAGTCGGTCATGAGAAGGATTTTTTTAATGTCGTCATTAAGTTCGAGGGATTCGGGGGTGGTGATTTTTTGTTTTGTGAGTTTTTGTTTTATTTTTTGTGCCCGTTTTTCTTCTTTTTTGCGTTGTCGTTCTTCAATGCGTGCTTTTCGTATTTCGAGTCGTTGAAGTCGTAATTGTTCTTTTTCTTGTTTTTTAACGTCTCTATTGGACATTGAAACCTGTGGAATTTGTTTCGGCATTTTTTGTTCTGTTTGTTTCAGTTCCCGTTTTTCTTGCTCTAATAATGCTTTTTTCATCTCTAATTTTTCTAGTTTTTCACGCTCTCGTTCGAGTTCTCTGGAAATCTCCTGCTCTTGTTGTTTCCTTTGTTCTTCTCTAATCT
>CABMCU010000100.1 GCA_902384685.1 uncultured archaeon
ATAGAGGCACATTCATTCTTTTTAAGACTATCATCCCATCCTGAATGAATTTGGTGAGATACATCCCTTATCTCACCTCCTACGAGTGGGATGATAGTCAATTATAAAAAAGGATTTCTACATCCCCATTTTCTCAGCATATATTTATATCTGATTATTAACAGAATAAATATTGTTCTGCTTTCTCAGAGCATCTAGGAGGAGAGATCGATATTATCACTGGTTACGACATAACAACTCGGATCATTAACAGGCTCATTGCTGAACAAAATGAATATCTAACGATTACAAGACCAGCACCACCTGAAATTAAAGGTGGTGTGACGATTTATGGTAATAAGAAAAGGGAACGAATCCCTTTGCATAAAGAATTAGTAGAATCATTAGAGAAATGTAGGGATTACATTAATAAAAAATATCTGAATGAAGAATTAACCTCGAATCTAGTGGAAGATATCTTTCGATATCTTTGTTCAGATTTTAACTGGAGGATTTTTATCAATAACAAGAAAGAATCTGAGATTTTGAACAAAGTCATCATTAATCTAGTGACACCTATTGAAGAAATGACGAATAGTAAAGGTGTCTACGATAAGATTATCGAAGAAATGGAAAATCAATGTCTTTTCCCGAAATTACGTTCTCGCGGTAAATAATGTTGTGATAGTATGCAGACAAAGAAGATAAGAATTAAAAAAGAGACATACGACAGGCTAGAAAAAAAAGGAAAATTCGGAGATACCATCGACGACATAATTAATAGAATTATAGACAGTGTTGACCGTATTGAAACAAAGAACATAAAGATGACACAGATGACAAATACTATAATGAATTTAAAAACCACAAAAAAACACCAATAGAATCCTCCTATTTTCAATTAATAGACTTATCCAAGGACGAGTTTTTATAGGTCATTGCTGTAACATTAAAAAGAAGAGTACAACCTATTTCACTTTTAATATATTCTCTCCAATAAAATAAGAGGATGCCTCTTCAGGTTCTAATTCAAAGCCAGATAATCTAAGGAGATACTATCGAAATAATAAAAGATAAAATTCAAATCACGGGAGTCATGAGATTTCGATAAAGCTCGTGATAATTAAATTTCTTTATAAAGATTTAATTCATCTCAAGCTAAATCTATTTTTTGGTATATAACGTTTATTTCTCCTAAATAAAATGTAATCGTTATATAAAAAAAGATATTTATTTTATATTAAAGAGTTTGTTGTTGAGAGAAATGTTTTTTTTCCAAATAATTTTTTTCAGTACCTTCTCATCGCTATTATTAGCTATCATGATTCTTTTTTCAGGTGGAATGATAATGAGTTTAAAAAAGTTGTAAAAATCTCCCATGCCGCCAAAAATATTAACCACGGGGAACATTAAGAAAAAAGGCTCATTTGGATTTATGAAATACACAAAACACCATATTATTGGTGAAAGATAAAGAAAAAGTAGTTTCTTATTATCTGTCACGTAGGTTTCGTTATCTACAAGAAATCCAATGGCAGACCATTTAGTTAATACAATTGCTTTAAAGGGGATTTTATAGTATATTAAAGTAAGTAAATGTGTTAATTCATGAAGAAAAATTGCAAGGATAACACCTAGGACAAATTGCCATAGTTGTTCGATACTTACACCCCACAGGAAGTAGTCATACAAGATTATACTGTGGAAAATATACTATTTAATCTATGTTGTACAATCGTTACCGACTTATGCTTTCCAAAAAACTATGAAAAAAAAATTTTATAATTTTTCTTGTGAAATTAGCCGTGTATCCTTTACGTTATAAATAAATGCTAATGAGGAAACCTAATATTACTAAAAAAATACCAAGAAGATAAATGAGAAGAGATTTTGTAGATGTCTGCTTCCAACTTGGAATACTATAATGAAGAACAAAATTGGTTCCAATAAGCACTATCCCAACAATAGATATAACGGGAACTAATGTTATGGTCAGCTTTGAAACCTCATGGATAAGTGGCGTTACAAATCCTAATAAAACGGTAGCACCTAGGAAGATGAGGATTGCTTCCTCCTTTTTTCGATACTTCCCCCGCGCAACAAAACCCTGTGCATTAATGGTATAAAGAGAACTAGAAATGAAGGTAATAAAGATGCCGGTTAACACCAGTGCACTCTCTTCAAAGAGCAGATCAGCCATAAAAATCGGTATCGACAATGTGTTTTTAAGGTTGATGAACGTTTCTTACGAAAAAAAAGCCGTTTAATTCTCTACAGAGTTCTCTCTTCAAATTCATCAGAGATGGTATCTTCTTCCTCTTCGATTTCTTCATCTTGCGTTTCTTCATCTTTTGGTTGAATAAAATATTCTGTCCTACAATTCGGGCATTCTATCATCGATTCTGATGATTTTCGTATCCATCGATGTCCACAGAACGGGCAATTTTCTCTTTTCATGCCAACCCCGTATGCAAAGAATATTCTTACGGCAGTTTAAAAATTTTTCTGAAGAAGAAAGAGGAGGTATTTATTGGTTTTGTGGTATAAATAGCAGGAATCCGTATAAGAACCCTTCAGCATATTTAGATAATTTCCCCGCGTTTTTTGGTTCTGCAGTAATTGAGATGCTTATAGGTCCGAATCCAATAAGTAAAATTTTCTCATATGCGACCATTCCAGGTTCTATTGATACTATCGTTCCTTGCATAGTTAGGTCGTCGGTTACTCCTAAGATCCCACCTTTTAGGATGACATTCCATTTAATATTTGTCGTGGTTGTGTTCCAAACATTACGGAACCCGATTGAAAAACCAAGCAGCCCGCTGGAAATTTCGACTTTGGTTCTCGCGGGATAATTGACATAGCAAGCAGCATATCCCACCTTACAAACACCATATTCAATGCGCATATAACCTTCTTCTCCCCACCCGGTGCCCCAGGAGTTTCGTAGGAACCAGACACCATCTGTCCCTTGGTTGTCATCCCAACCGACGAGAGCTACTGCATGATTGATTTGTGCATGAGGATCATTTTCGTTGAAGACTCCTCCTGAGTATGCTCCGAACGCTCCGGTGACTGCGCAGGATACGGAGACAGGACCATATGTCATAATCGCTTGTTTAATGGCATCGGTTTGGGCTACACCTTGTGATAATCCAACATAATGCCAGGAATCTATGGTGTATGGATGATGATATGGACCATTGCAGGAGGCATCCCTTGCAACATAGGGGAATTCTTCTTCCAGTACTGCACCAGTTCCATGAAACTGATCCGTATTCCATTGAAAGTAAGAATGAGCCCACCAACCACCGGAACACCCCCAGTTGTTTTGGTTACAACTGACAAGCCATTGTTCTGAGAGGTCAACTTCCGTATGATCCTTTATGAGAATGTTACATTCGAGAGGCGCGATGGTTCCAAACGCCCAGCAACTTCCGCATCCATCTTGATCTTTTATCGGGGTGCACCCTCCGAGCTCACGCCAGTCAAAATGATCAGGTAATTTAGATGTTGGGATGCACGGGTCAAATGACGCATTGACCCACCAATTTTCTGGTTCGACAAGACCGCAGAGTTGCGATAACGGGCGTTCAGTAGCAGGATTTTTCCCTATTGTGAACGTCCATCCTTCCTTGATTCCTTGTTCTTGTAACGCAGTAATATCAGCGTCAGAAATCCAGGGTTGTACGGATTGTTGATCTACATTAGTATCATTGGGTTGCGTACATCCACAATCACTCAATCCAATCGGCATACCGACCAATAAAATACATAGTCCAAACACAATGAACGATTTCTTCATATCTACCCCTAAATATCACTCTAAATGGTCCTATAGGCAATTTTCTTTATAAATCTATGGTTTTTCCGAATGTTAGATACAAGAAAATCCGCTTGTAAATTCTATGTTAGTATAACGTTTAAGTGTAGAAATAAAAGGAAATAGTGCATGTTTTTTGATCTTATTGCTATAAAAAAACGTTTTATAAAAACGTGCATTTTGAATATTTTTATACCATTATTTTGTTCACATTAATAGAAGGAAATACGAGGTAATGGATATTTGAGCGATGATCAACTTCAGCAGATCATCGGAGAACTTGCGAAAACAACAGAACAATTCCAAGATACACAACGGTAACTAAAAAAAGACTTTGGTATATTATAGATATTATATCTATTAAAACTGTTTTTTGTTCTAGTATATAAAACTATCATCGTTTATCGGACAAGCATTAACACGGTTTTATAGAATGTTTCTCATTTCCTTTGTATCCGGGTTTATGATATTGTAGTCTCTCAGAGAGAAAAGTATTTGACTAAGAGGTATATTTTTTCCTTTTCCGAGTATATGCAACAATAAGAAATGCCATAGCGAAGGCACCGAGGAATATTATTGTCTCAAATCCTGGGGTTGAAAACCCTCTGCTTTGCACTAGGAACGTTTCAGTGGTTATTTCCCCTTTTTTAGAGTAGTCATCTGCTTTAACTGGCTGCATGGAAATCTGAATTGTCTGTTCATCGTTATGATATCCAAATGATTTTGGAGGTTTAATGACAAGGTATGCTGTAGCTTTTGATCCGGCAGCTTCTTCTAAAATGAGTTGAGAGGTGATCACCGCAACCCAATCCTTTGGGACGTTAACGACATTCAATAACACAACGGTTCTAGCATTTCCAAGATTCGTTATATCAATTGGGAATACTGCCGTGTCCATTGGTCCGATTTCCTTTGAATTTGTTTCTGGTAAGGAAGGACTTATCAGTGCTTTATAAGCTGGGATAAAACTAAGGGTAAAATCATCTTCATATCCTTCGATTATACCAGTTTTTTCCGCTGTAGCCTTGATTTTGATATATCCCAATCCATATGCAGGTGCATCGTTTGCCACTTGGATTGATAATGTTGTTTCCACAGTTGATATTGCATTAGGTTGAACTGTGACTGATAATGTTCCTTGCGAGATAGTTGCTGTACACCAAGAAGGTGTTTCTATAATTGATACATCAATTTTAATTAGGGCTCCTGTTAATGTAACAAGCACTCCTTCACCAAGTGCTCCTCTTGCGACTGTGTGGGTAATAATCAGTGTTAATGTTCGTAATTCTCCTCGGGGCACAATAGGTTCTTGTGTTTCATTTCCCCAAGTGACATTTAATGAACTCTGAAGGTTGAATATCAGCCCTGCTGAGGTAGTGGGTGATACAGCGACAAGGACACCTATGATAACTAGTCCGGTTACGATACTTGCTTTTGCAGCTTTGAATTTTTTTGTCATAACTCTCATCTACTATTATAGTTTTATAACTTAAACTTCTATAAAAACATATCCTTAGAAACAAAAAAAAGATAAAAAATAGTTGATTCCAGTTATACTGCATTTCTGTAATTCTGTATTCCTTTTTTTCATAGCGGAGACGAAATAACCGATAGTACGCTCTATTCCACTCCATTTATTAATTAAAAAAGCAGACATATCATTTAGAGAAAAACCTGATATGAATCTTTGGCAAAACGAAGAAAGTTGTATACGATAAAACCGTTAGCAGTTATAGTGGAGAAAAAAAACACAGATGCAACTCACAAGCTTTTCCATAATTTTTTTTCGTAGAGTTGTGGCAACTATATTGATTTTTTATAGATTGTTGATTAATGTTGCAATTTGTTTTCTTTTATCTTCCTCATCAGGAAGCGTGATGGATGATTTCCATTTTTTTGTTCCATCAGAAAGATAGAACCCGCGAGAAATCGCGACAAATTCTTTTGAGATTGATTCACCGACTGCTTTCTTTCGTGCAACTTCGATGAAATTATTTTTCCCAAATTTAACTTCCTCTGCTTTCAGTGTCTCAAATTCAACCATTGTCTACCTCTTTGCCAGGAAGGAAAGGTTAGTGGAATTTAAACTTTTTCAATTTTACAAATGCTTGAAGAGAAATTCGAAAAAAAGAACCTGATTCACTCATTAGAACGCGGAGTGAAAGAGAGATAACCTTAACATAATCCTTTCACAAGGATACGTGGTTGTGCCCTTGGGATGTATTTATTGTTCTCCCCTGTTTTTTTGTCAATCATTTTTACTTCTTTTGCGAGATGGTTTGTGTGTACATGAGATGTATAATCTTTCATTCTTTGTTCGTATGCAAAGATTTGCATGATGCTTTCTATTTCGTCTAATCCGTTTTCGTCAGTAACCGTTCCTACTATTTTAATATCCACGTTACTCATCTCCTCTACGCTAGAATTTTACTAGCATGTACATATTTGTCAGTCCATGGATATAAATGTTTTGAAATAATCTAGATACTCGAGAAAACCACAATAATACAGTAATACAATATATCTTTGATAAAGGAATAAAAAAGGAACAAATGTTAAAACTCTTACATCGATACAATTGTTTCCCCTATAGGACATTTTATTTCGATAATATCAAATCCAAAGCATACAAATACCTTTGGTATTATTATTTTTTGATAAGGAGCGCGGAATGATAGTATCTCTTTAGGATATTACTCCAAATGTATCTGTAAAAACCCCTCAGTCTAATGAAAATTTCATTATACATACTCTTCAAAATTAATATAATAACAAAAAGTTTTAAAGACTATGAATCATAACAGGATTGTCAGGAAATGGCTACAACAGAACCTATCTGGGATGAAGAAAAACAAAAACAACGATTACTAACGACATCAAAATTTTTATTCTTATTTATCGTTATCTATATCATTTGGATCGTTTTACTGATCACGGGTGTCTATTTTCTCAAACTTGGGGATAAATGGGCAATCCTAACTGTAGAACAATGGATTTGGTCCGCCATTGTTCTCATCAGCATAGCAATAGGTATCGAGATCATTCTTTTAATTTACTATATCCTTTTACAAAAGAAACAGATACAACCTGAAAAACAAAAAGATCTAGGTTTTCTGCAAGGCCGACAAGTACACAACTACACCATCCCTTTTAATGCTATAGTTGGCATTTTCAGTAAAACATTTATCAGTATCGATGAGAAACATATCCTCAATCTCCGGTACCAAATGGTTCCCCCGTACGATCTGTGGGGACAAAAACAGTAGAATCGTTACTTTTTCAGCATCCCCATTTCCACGAGTTTCTCAGGAAGATAGGTATCAGTGACATAATCAAGACCGTATTTTGCCAGAGCCTGTTGCTCTGATTTCCTCCCAATATTCAGTTGTAATTTGATTTCATGTTTCCAGAACTGATCCTGAAAACGTGGGTCATCTAGCTCGCTTTTCAATGCAGCGATGTCCTCAGAAGTCAACGTATCTGTCGGAAGCTTATAATTCTCAATATCTGATGGTGTCACACCAAGATACTGCGCAACGGGTGTAGCCAAATACTCTGAGATATGCGCAGTTTTAATCGCACCGTACGCAACACTGCCATAAATACGGAAACTCCAAGGATCGCAATCGGTGAAAACAAGAACAGGGAGTTTCTTTTCCTCGTTAAGACGTTTAATAAATCGTCGTGTAGATCGAGCAGGTTGTCCTTTGAGATGCACAAG
>CABMCU010000101.1 GCA_902384685.1 uncultured archaeon
ATTACACGTCGTGCGTCTTCTCAAACCCTTTACCCATGAAAAGCTGAAGGTGTTTGAGGGGCATACAACTCCTGAGGCATATATCGGACCAGCATGTGCTTCCCGTCCGACCCATGTCCTTATTGTCGATGCAGCAGAGTTAGGCCAAAAACCAGGGACTTGGAAGGTTCTATCAAAATATAATGTCGAACAAGGGTTGTTTACAACCCATACGATCCCTGCAGTGAAGATCGCAGCAGAAATCCAACGGAGATGTAGTGCTACCGTTGTTTTTGTAGGGATTCAACCAAAATCACGTGATATCTCCCTAAACATTAGTAGAGAATGTCAGAAAACTGCAGAGGAAATCTCAGAAATCATTAAAAAGACTATGTCGTAATTCCATACAAGCTTTTTCCTTCCTAAAGATGTTTCTCTGAGAGATAGATACACATATTTTTAATAATGAGGGGGCATTACGGTGTTGTCCCTTCCAAACCAATAACTGGATGTGACCAGAAAATGGAACGAAAGGAAATTCTTGAAAAATTAAAATCAACAGAAGCAGAAATCCGAAGTAACATTGACGCTGCACAGCATAAAAGAAACGAGATTCTTGCCCTGGCTCAGAAACAAGCACAAAAACTTGAGGAGGATGGAGAGCGACGGATGAAAACAGAACGAGAAGAGGTGTTTGCTGCTGCAAAAAAGGAGATTGGAGAGAAACGGAAGCGGGTGGTAAAAAAAGCAATGACCGATGCAGAGGCACTTAAAGAGAGAGCCCAGGTAAAAAAGGCGAAGGAGTTTTTTGTCGAGGAATTTATGGAGTTTATACATGTTTAAACCTCAGGAGATGCAGCGGACATTAATCATTGGTGCAAAACAAGAGTTAGAGAACACCATCGAGCTGCTGCACACTTTAGAGGTTGTCCATATTATTGATTTTAAACCCAGTAATGCTGAGGACCAGCTTCATCTTGGCGTCCCAAATGAAAAGGCATCAGGGGTAAGTCAAAGTCTTTTAAAAATACGTTCGAGTGCTCAGATGCTTGCCTTTGAAAGAGAGAAACAGAAGGTCTCTGAAAAACTCTCAGAAAAGCAGATACAACATGATGTCGCCCTAAAAATACAAGATATGGAGCTTAGTGTGCTTTCATTAACTGAAACGAAAACACGTATCGAGGAGCATTTTCGGAAACTCGATGAGCGAATCCGTCAGTTACAACCGTTCGTTCCAATGGATATCTCCTTGGAAGATTATCAGGGGTACGATCATGTAACAGTGTACACTGGATATGTTCAAGACTTAAAAAAATTAACAGAACAACTTCCATCAATCACAGATGAGTATGAGTTATTCACCTCTAACGCAGACGATCAGATGGTCGCATTGTTCATCGTAAAAACATATGCAGAGGATGCAGGAAAGCTTCTCAATGACTGTGGTTATACTGAAGTGAAACTCCCTGAAGGAACAGGCCTACCAAAACAATTCATTGAAAAATGGATTGAGCAAAAACAGGAGCTTGACGATAAACTGCTACAGACGACAAAAGACATCCTTGAATTCCGAAAAAGACACGCAGAGTTCATCCTTGCCAGCGAGGAATACCTCGCTATTGAGGTACAGAAAGCAGAAGTACCAGTGCTGTTCGGAACCACGGAACATTCTTTCCTTATTGACTGCTGGATTCCAAAGAATCAGATAAAAACTGTCAAAGAAACACTTGAAAAGAACATGCAAGGATCCCTGTACATCGAAGAGATCGAATCAAAACACGATGACGAGCCACCAACATTGCTAAAGAATCCTCGACCTGTTCAACGCTTTGAATATCTCCTGGAGTTGTACTCTCTTCCAAATTATCGGGATATTGACCCTAGTTTTATTCTCTCGCTGATTTTTCCTTTATTTTTTGGGTTGATGGTTGGAGATATCGGCTATGGGATTCTCCTAATTCTGTTCGGTGTCCTTTTCATGAAAGCCTTCAAGGATAGTGAAGGGTTTTCGAACATTGGATGGTACATCATCATCGCAGGTGTGTTTGCGTCCATTTTTGGTTTATTTCTCTTTGGTGACATGTTTGGTCTACCGTTCCTACCGCCACTTGGTGAGGCGGGAGAAGCTGCGTATAGCTGGTCTACCCTGCTGGGGATTCATATCCCGATTCCCTCTATGATTCATAAAATGGAAGCTCTAGGGATGACCCAGCTACTAGTCATCTCGATCATTGCAGGGTTCCTGCATCTGGGACTCGGGCTTCTTATCGGATTTATCGTAGAGCGAAAACATGACTGGAAACATGCGATCACCAAGATTGGTCTTCTTTTTGTGTTAACCGCATTAGCGCTCCTCATCTTCGTTATGGCGGATTGGACCATCGGGCAATGGATCAAACCCTTGAAGGGATCGATTGTCGCACCGTTCTTATGGAACATTTTCATCCCTATCGTGAAATCAGGGTTTTCGTTCGGCGGGCTACTTGTCCCCTATGTCTCTCTGATATTAGGCGTCCTTGGGGTCGTCATGATCATGATAGTAGCAGGTGGATTTGGCCTCGTCGAGGTTTTAGAAGTCATCAGTCATCTCATGTCCTATACGAGACTAGCTGCAATCTGCGTTGCAAAAGCAGCGATGGCGTTCGCCTTCGACATGATCGGTCTTGGGTTGATCCTGAACGGGAATATCATTATCGGCATCCTGGGTGTGATCCTCCTAATTTTTATGCAGCTCATGGTCTTTGCCCTCGGGGCACTCTCATCAGGCATCCAAGCCGTTAGGCTTCATTACGTCGAGTTCTTTATGAAGTTTTACAAAGGAGAAGGAATTCGTTTCAACCCATTTGGATATAAAAGAAAATATACGACAACAGAATAAAAAAAAAGGAGGTAGAAAACACATGGCAGTAGAAACAGGAATCATCGCAATAGGCGCTGGTGTCGCAATCGGTTCTGCAGCACTTGCGACTGCATGGGCACAAAAAACCATTGGTGCCGCAGCAGTTGGTGCAGCAGCGGAGAACGAAAAAATGTTTGGGAAAGGACTGATTTACATGGTTCTTCCCGAGACTATTGTTCTCTTTGGGCTTGTCATCGCCTTTTTGCTTTGGACAAAAATGTAAGCAACACACGTGCATCTACAAACGAGATGATGCAGATATGCGAAAAAAAGGACTGTGGTGTCCATGGGATTAGATAAGGTAATCGATAACATTCAGAAAGAAGGAAAAGAAAAAATCACACACATCCTCCAAGATGCGGAGAAACAAGCAGCTTTGATCCTGGAAGCAAAACAAAAAACGATAGATGAAGCCTCGGAGAAGAAGAAAAAAGAACTAGAAAAACAAATCGACGTGCTAAAAACGCAAGAGGTGAGTAGCGTCGAAATTGAGGTAAAGAAAATCAGACTCAACGCTGAAAAAGACATTCTCTCCCAGACCTATCAAGAATGTCTCCAAACCTTATCGAGCCTACCGCATAAAACTATTATTTCATCTCTTTTAAAGAACGTAGGCAAGGAACTTCCCGACGCAGCATACATCTATTCAAATACACGTGATGAGCCGATTGTTTGCTCTCTTACGAAGATACCCTATGGCGGTTCCATCGATACACTCGGTGGAATCATCGTGGAAAATAAAGAAAAAACCCTGAAAATTGATTATCGGTATGAGACGATTGCTGAGGTTGTCTGGGAGCGTTCCTTAAAGGAGATTGCTAAAAAATTGTTCACATGAGTGAGAACATGAAACCGTTGAAAAACCAAACTTCTGCTCCTAATCTGTTGACCATAAAACGATGGTCGATATTTTCCTCAGGGAATTACCCCTACGTCTGCGCAAGAGTTCGTGCGAAGCGAGCATCCCTGCTCCCCAATGACGTCTACAGGAAATTACTACTCATGGACACCCATGAGATCACACGTTTTCTAGGGGAAAGCCAATATAAAAAAGAGATAACAGAACTCAGCGTACAAGCCACAGGTTTTCAACTGATCGATCTTGCATTGAATAGAAACATCGCGGAGGTTTATCAACAAATCCTCGGTTACACCGAGGGAGATTTAACGACGCTCCTAGGTGCATATCTTCAACGGGAAGATATCTGGAACATTAAAACCATCCTCCGTGGGAAATCCTATGACGCAAAACCAGAGGAGATCATGAAAGCAATCCGATCCGCTGGCAAGTATCCTGAGAGCTATTGGCAAAACATTGTTCAACAAAGCAAAACGGTGCAAGAAACGATTGAGCTTCTTAAAGAAAACGAGTATTTTGACATCATCAATGCATTCAAAGAAGACTGGGAAATTCATCCAGACCTCTGTGAAAACAACCTTGAACAAGCGTATTATAATGTTCTATTAAATTCTATTCATGCTCGTTCAGAACCGAATCGATTATTTTTAGATTTCATCCGTGAGGAAATCGACCTAATCAACATAAAAACCCTTATGATGACAAAATATGAATCTGTTGAACCGACGACCATCACATCTATGATTCTTCCAGGTGGGACAATCCCTGAAAAAACCATAGAACTCCTAACGAACACATCAGATTTCCAATTATTCCTAGAAGTATTACAATCGGTCCCTGAATATCAGACCATCCGCGACTCCATCGGGACCATCGAACAAACCAATTCACTCAGCCACATCATCCGCATATTAGAAAAAGACCATCTTCTTAAAGCAACAAAAAAATCCTACCTTCACCCGCTTTCCATTTTACCAATCCTTGATTATTTCATACGAAAGAGAATCGAAGTGGAAAACCTCAGGATCCTTACCCGCGCAAAAGAAAAAGGACTCCCCGAACAAACAATCAGGGAACTCTTGGTGATACAATGACAGGGATCACCGTACTAGGAAATCATGATTTCGTCTTAGGCTTTCAACTCGCAGGAATCCATAATGCTTTTATAGAGGAGAATATCGAATCTCGTGTTTCTATGATTCTCGCAGAAAAAGAAACTGATATTCTTGTCCTACATGATGAGGAGTATAAAAAACTATCATCCCAATGTAAAAAACGAGCGAATGAAAGTGTAAAACCGATTGTGATCGCCGTGGGAAGCCTTGAGGAAGACGATTTACGAAAACGGATAAAAAAAGTCATTGGAGTTGATCTGTATAAAAAATAAAAATAGTGAAAAAACTATAACAACAAAAGGAGAGATTTATCGAATCGCTGGTCCCGTCGTAACAATCACAGGTATTAAACCAAGGATGTACGACGTGGTTTTTATAGGAGAACTTAAACTCATGGGCGAGGTGATTCAACTCACCGGTGAAAAAAGCATTGTGCAGGTCTATGAAGATACCTCTGGGATCAAACCAGGGGAACCTGTGATAGCCACCGGGGCTCCCTTAATGGTGGAACTTGGCCCTGGTCTGCTGACTAGTATCTATGATGGTATTCAGCGGTCGCTCCCGATTCTTCGGGAGAAGATGGGTGATTTTATCGCCCGGGGTATCATGGAACCAGGGTTGAATCGCAAAAAGAAATGGAAATTTGTTCCCAGTGCAAAAAAAGGAACGACGGTTTCTGGTGGTAGTATCCTTGGTACGGTCCAAGAAACCCCAGATATTATCCATCGTGTTCTCCTTCCATCGCAACTCAATGGGACACTTCAGGAAATCAAGGAAGGAAATTTTACTGTTGAGGATGACATCGGACAAGTCAATGGAAAAAAGATTATGCTTATGCAACAATGGCCGGTGCGTCTCCCCAGACCTTTTAAACAGAAGTTAATGCCTGATATCCCCCTGTTGACTGGTCAGCGTATCTTTGATACCTTATTTCCGATAGCGAAAGGAGGCACCGCGTGCATTCCTGGTGGGTTCGGAACTGGGAAAACCGTGATGCAACATCAGCTCGCGAAATGGAGCGATTCTGATATTGTGGTGTATATCGGTTGTGGAGAACGGGGGAACGAAATGACCGAGGTGCTCACCGAGTTTCCTGCATTGAAAAACCCAAGGACTGGCGCACCGCTTATGGAACGAACCGTCCTAATAGCAAATACGAGTAACATGCCAGTGGCAGCACGGGAAGCAAGCGTGTACACTGGGATCACCATTGCAGAATATTATCGAGATATGGGCTATGGGATCTCTTTAATGGCGGATAGCACCAGTCGATGGGCTGAGGCAATGAGAGAAATCTCGAGCCGGCTTGAGGAGATGCCTGGTGAAGAAGGCTACCCGGCGTATCTTGCCACGAAACTTGCTGCTTTTTACGAACGATCCGGACGAGTGCCCACCCTAAACGATCAAGAAGGCAGCATCACGGTCATCGGAGCAGTCAGCCCCCCTGGTGCTGATTTTTCAGAACCGATCACGCAAAATACGCTGCGAATGGTCAAGGTATTCTGGGCACTCGACACCAACCTTGCTCATCGCCGTCATTTTCCCGCGATCAATTGGCTTACCTCGTATAGTTTCTATATGAATACACTAGAGACATGGTTCGAGGAGCAGGTTTCCGCAGACTGGAAAGAGTTGCGGGTCAAAGCAATGGAGATCCTTCAGAAGGAGGCAGAGCTTCAGGAGATCGTCCAACTCATCGGATCTGATGCGTTACCCGAAAAAGAACAGATTACCCTTGAGTTCGCCCGTGCTCTCCGTGAGATTTTCCTTCAGCAACATGCTGGCCATGAGGTTGACTCTTATTGCTCTATTGACAAACAGCATAAGCTGTTGAAAACGATTATCGAATATGGAAACGGCGCCTACAAGGCACTTGATGCAGGTGTACAAGTCAGTACGATTCTGAAGATGAAATCACGTGATATGCTGGCTAACTCAAAATTTGAGAAAGATTTTGACAAATATCTGAAGAAAGCACAGTCTGAGATGAAAAAAGAATTCCAGACAATGGGTGTGGAGGCTGTTTCATGGTAAAAGAATACCGAACAATCACCGATATCACCGGACCCCTGATTTTTGTTGAAAGAACCGATCCAGTCAGCTTCGGGGAACTGGTCAACATCAGTCTACCTGATGGAACCAAAAAACGAGGCCAAGTCCTTGATACAAGTAAGGATATCGTCGTCGTTCAGGTCTTCGAAGGAACCGTTGGAATCGATCGAGCTTCTGGTGTTACTTTCCTCGGGGAGACTATTAAACTGTCTGTCTCTCAAGATATGCTGGGAAGGATCCTGAATGGCTCAGGCATGCCCATAGACAGTGGTCCGAAAATCATCCCTGACGAGAAAATGGAGATCATCGGCTCAGCCATCAACCCCTGGGCGCGAGATAGCCCTCGAGAGTTCATCCAAACAGGCGTCTCAACCATCGATGGCTTGCTCACATTAGTTCGAGGGCAAAAACTTCCCTTGTTCTCTGGGGCTGGTTTACCACATAATGAGATCGCATTACAGATCACACGACAGGCAAAGGTTATCGGCAAAAACGAAGACTTCGCAATCGTGTTTGCAGCCATGGGCATCACCCACGAAGAAGCCCAGTACTTTATGAAGGATTTTGAGCGCACTGGTGCCTTGAAACGAGCAGTCGTTTTCATGAACCTTGCTGATGATCCAACGGTAGAACGACTTATCACCCCAAAACTCGCACTGACTGCAGCGGAGTACCTTGCGTTTTCGCATGATATGCACGTGCTCGTAATATTAACCGATATGACCAACTACGCTGAGTCACTTCGTGAGATTGGTGCCGCACGTAAAGAAGTCCCCGGTCGAAAGGGATACCCTGGATACATGTACACCGACCTTGCTACGATTTATGAACGCGCTGGTCGGATAAAAAACAAGAAAGGATCGATCACCCAGATTCCTATCATGAGTATCCCTGAGGATGATTGGACGCATCCTGTGGCAGATCTCACCGGGTATATCACCGAAGGACAGCTCGCAGTGTCTCGTGAGTTACATCGGAAGGGAATCTATCCACCAATCAATCCGCTCCCATCATTGTCACGATTGATGCGTCTTGGGATCGGACCAGGGATGACGCGTGAGGATCATCGATCCGTTGAACAAGGGTTGTACGCAGCCTATGCGAAAGGAAGAGACTTACGTGACCTTATTGCGATCGTCGGTAAAGAAGCTCTCTCAGAGAATGATAGGAAATTCCTGGAATTTGCTGATACATTTGAAAACCGGTTTATCCGACAGGGACGGGATGAAGAACGATCCCTTGAACAAACCTTAGAGCTTGGTTGGGAGCTTATCGCCATAGTCCCAGAAAGTGCCCTTACGATGATCGATCGAAAAACTCTTGAGAAATATCATCCCAATTATCGAAAGAAATAAAGGATTCATACCCTATGGTACAACAAGAGATAAAACCAACCCGAACGGAACTGATTGCGATCAAACGAAAAATCGCGTTATATGATCGTGGATATAAACTGCTAAAAATGAAGCGAGATGGTCTGGTTCTTGAATTTTTTAACATCCTTTCCAAAGCACGGGATATCCGTTCGAAGATTATCGCTGATTACAAAAAAGCAGATGAAAAACTCATTATCGCGACTGGTGTCGATGGAGAAACCACGGTACGCTCCGTCGCATTTTCTAGAAGAGAGGACCCAAAAGTCACTATGGGTAGCAAAAATGTTATGGGCACTCTTGTCCCGACAACCCTGCAAAGCGCTACCGTGAAACGACGCATCGACCAGCGAGGATATGGCGTCATCGGAATAAGCGTCCGCATCGATGAAGCAACCGATGCCTATGAACAACTCGTCGAAGACATCATCGTTGCTGCGGAGCTTGAAACAACCCTGCGGAGACTCATCGAAGAAATTGAGAAAAACAAACGGATTGTTAACGCTTTAGAGTTCCGGATTCTCCCCGAACTACGAAAAAATGAAAGCTTCATCCGTACGCGTCTTGAAGAAATGGAACGAGAAAATGTGTTCCGATTAAAACGAAGTAAAGAAAAGTCGACTTTACAATAAGATATTAAACCTATGGTTGGGGTTTTATCTCTGGTGATGACCACCAGGATTATTTCGATCATAAGAACCACACAATCGATACGATAGCATTAGTAGGAAATCAACGGATCGAGTTTGATGTTGAACCGACTCAAAGAAGTCTTAAAGCGGTTCATGTCAGAAGCATTTAGAGAACGTTTTTATAGAGTAAAAAGTGTGGATAAAAAATAGTTGATTCCTAACGATCCTTCAATCTACAAATTTATTTCTATTAACAGTTTCTAAAATATCTGAATTACTGTTCGATATCTTTTTTGTTCTATCAAAAATTCAATAATAATTATTAAATATCACTTTTTTATTTATGATTATGGTGAGAAAAATGAGGAAAATAATTTTATTGGGGACTTTTATATTGATATCTATTTTTTTGATGTCGAGTTCAGCATCAGCAGTGGAATATAGAACAGTAATAGAACAGAATATTAATGAGATAATTTCTGAACAAACAACACGAGTATCAGAAAAATTAACAGAATTAATATCGACAATGAAAATCACTCAACGACATATTATAATTCGTCTGATACAAAAATTAATTAAATTAATATTCTCCATACTAAGAACATTTGTCAGAATATCTGTTAGAATTCTAATCCTGATACTAAAAATGATAAGATTCCCATTCAGACTAATTACAAGATCAATAACATTCTTAATCAACTTACTTAGATTCATTCTTCTTTTATCATATTTAAATATTTAATTTAATAATAGAGAGATTCAGCTAAGTAATTACGATTATATAGAGTGTAAGTAGCATCCACTAAATCCAACTATTATCAATACTAACGTCATTCCTATGATTACGAGTTGTTTTTTCATTCTCAATCTTGTGATTCCTTCATTGTACAGTAAGGACATTCAACATAGTGTTTACTCTGTGGTCCCCCACTAAATACTCCTCATGTAGGTATAATAGTATATTTAAGCATATTAAATTCTGCACTTTCTCGATATTGTTCATTTGTCAATTTCGGAAAACATTGTTCACAATACGGACATTTCATCTTTGGAGCGTTGGCGATAATTACTTCTAATTGTTGTCTTTTCTCTTTTTCAGTATACAAAGTTTTACAATCTTTACAAACAATAACTTTCGTCCCATCCGGTAAATGTCTCGTAATCATATTAAATATGTTAATACTTTTTCCGCATTTTGCACATTTTGTCGTAACCTTTGCCTCCGCTCTAATGTTTTATACCAATTCTTTCTTTAAAAATCAATACCATCAAAACAAGAGTTGAAAGGGAAATTTAGGAAATGTGAAGGCAAAAGATTCTTTTGGAGGAAAGAAAAAAGATTTTACATCTCTTATTTTTCCCTTATGTATATATTACTTAACAAATTTTAATATATATTTTTACCAATTCATTCCCAAATTCATCCCCAATTTTTTATTAAACAATGGTTAAAAAAGAAAAATAGTTGATTCCTAATGATTAATAAGTAGTATGTTTTTCTTTTCTTTTTTTCCTAAGTTCCTTTCTTTCCTTCTTTGTTAAAGGTTTAGATTTACTTTTTGGAGTTATATTTTTATCTGCCATATTGTTTTGTACCAATTCTTTCTTTAAAAATCTATACCATCCAATTACTTATAATCTCCAAAAATGTTAAATATTTTAAAAATGATTTCATGACAAGAGGTGTTGGAAATGGAGAAAGGAAATATGATTATGATAATAGGTGCAATACTAGTACTAATTATCGGCTTTTTCTTTAGTTTTGTAGTTTTTTTCGGTGAACCAGCAACAGATTTGAACGCAATCATGCTTAGAGGATTTGGAGTCACTTGGATAATACTTGCTATATCTTTTGCCTCATTACTAATTGGCTCTGCTTTTTTTAAATATGAAAAATAACTAAATATTTCGTTTAAAAAATCAAGTGTTTGTTTATTTTTCATTCTCGATAAAAACAATACTTTAAATCACATTATGGAATAACAACAATTACCTGATTCAATCAGGGGAGAAACAAAAAACATACAAAAGAAAATCATAGGAATTTCTGTTTGTATGTTATTTGTTGGACTAGGTGTTTTACCAAGTTTAAGTGGAGAATTAGTAGCGTTTAACATTGATGATACAAATGTAAATAATACAAAAGTACATTTATACAAGTGGATTTATATAGGGAAAATCGAATTGATAACTAAAAATCCACCTGATGAATATGAATTTATTGCACTAAAAGTTTTTTCTATCACTTTTTATCAGGGGACAATACTGGGTACGCAGAGTATAAGAAATGAAAACATACGTTTCTATGATGATTTTGGTGGTTTTATTGGTATTATCAACAACAATTTTATTTGTGGATATTTTTATGCAAACTCTTAACCTGTACTAGCCAGGATCGTTAATAAATCAGACAGAAGAAAACCACTGTTTTATTAGAAAAATTGTCGAGATCGATGTATTAGAAAGAGGGGATAGGGAAATGTGGAGGCAAAAGGAAAAAACGAAAACATTCCCCTATTTTCCCACCATAACACTATATAAACACTTATTGTATTTATAATTATCGATATTGATATGTGCATTTGTCGATAAAAAATAAAATTTGTATGCCTTTCTATTTTAGTGATTCCTTATATCTCAATATACATTTCATTTTTTACGAGACAAATGTTATATATAAACATGACTTTTCCTTTTAATTAAAACATTTTTATCATATAGAGCAATCTTTATCTACTAGTTTGTCATATTGTTTTAAGGGGGTCTGGGCTTTAGGAAAAACAATTTCCGTTTCAAACCTTTCCTCCTCTCCTGTAATTTTGAAAAAACCAGACCCCTTTTTTCCTCCCAATTAATAACTCATCTGCTACTTTTTCCTAGAAATTCAACGGTAATGTTTTCAGAATATCATCGATGATTTGGTCTACTGTCAAATAACCAACTTTCTTCATTTTTATTTAACCTCGTATTTCTCTTTTTCATTAGTGAAGAAATAGTTTATTCCTTCATCTTTTTTTACTCTAAATTCAATTCATTTACACTAATATAATATATAGAGTTGGACAATAGATTTAAATTATGATTAAAATTAACTCGATGTTAAATTAAAACGAATAAAACAACGATAGCGTGAACCATGACACGAAGGTTTAGGGAAATATTAAAAGACCCTGAGAAAAAAGCAAAACTCTTATTTTGGATTTGGATTCTCTCCTTACTGATGATTGTTATTGGGTACGGATTAATTTTCTATTTTCTCTTTTGTAATCAAAAATAAAAAAAAATGAGGGCCTCTCAAGATGAGAGGTGCTTTTTTACTGAACATCGTTTGTCTTGATCCTCATACAATAGAAGGATCGGTAGACGAAATACATCGAGACTGCGAGGAATAAAACAAACAATGAGAGCGTCGCTGGGTTCGCTGAGCTTCCGTTTCCGAATTGATTGGTCAGTGATACCGATAACTCCACCGCGAGTAATCCAAACAGGGTGGTGAATTTAATAATAGGGTTCATCGCGACCGATGAGGTGTCTTTGAAAGGGTCTCCAACGGTGTCACCAATAACGGTTGCTTCATGCAGCTTGGTTCCTTTTTCCTTGAGATCTACTTCAACGACTTTCTTCGCGTTATCCCAAGCACCTCCAGCGTTCGCCATGAAGATTGCCTGGAATAAGCCGAAGAGGGCGATCGCGATTAGGTATCCGACGAAGAAATACGGCTCAAGAAATGCAAAGGCAAGGGTGGCACAGAACACTGCAATGAAGATGTTAAACATCCCTTTTTGGGCGTATTGTGTGCAGATCTCCACGACTTTTTTACTATCCTCTATCGAAGCTTTCTCCACTCCTTCGAGTTTGATGTTCCGTTTGATGAACTCAACAGCACGGTACGCCCCGGTGGAGACCGCTTGTATCGAGGCTCCAGTGAACCAGTAGATCATCGCACCACCAGCGATCAGACCAAGGAAGAAAGGTGGATGCAGTAACGAGAGATTCCCGATCAAAGTCGGATCCAGTTTATTGGTCAGTAGGATAATAATAGAGAAAATCATGGTCGTCGCTCCAGCGACAGCGGTACCAATAAGGACAGGTTTTGCGGAGGCTTTGAACGTATTACCTGCGCCATCGCCTTCCTCTAAGAGTTCTTTAGCATGAGTAAAATCAGGTTCGAAACCGAACTCCTTATTGATCTCTTCTTTGACGTTTGGAACCTGTTCGATCAAGGAAAGCTCATAGACGGACTGGGCGTTATCAGCAACAGGGCCATAGGAATCTACCGCAATGGTAACCGGTCCCATCCCAAGGAACCCAAAGGCGACAAGTCCAAAGGCAAATACAGCTGGTCCAAACACCACTGCTTGGGGTATCATGAGACTTCCGATACCCATAGTGCTTACGATAAACCCAATTCCCATCAGTAGGAGAATAGATAATCCTATCCAGTACGCACTAAAATTCCCTGCGACAAATCCAGACAGGATATTGAGGGATGCTCCACCTTCACGAGCGGAAGTGACCGCCTCTTTAACATGACCGGATTTCGTCGAGGTAAACACTTTCACAAACTCGGGAATAATTGCTCCTGCCAATGTACCACAGGTGATAATAATAGAGAGTTTCCACCAGAGTGTTGTATCTCCTCCTAAAGTGGGAATAAGGAAGTAGGATGCAATGAAAGTGAGGGCTATGGAAATAAATGATGTAATCCAGACTAACGATGTCAATGGTGCTTCAAAATTCATCTTTGTGGCTTTTGCGTAGCGCGCTCGAGCGATGATGTCATTAATCAGATAAGAGAGGCTGCTAGAAACAATCATTAAAACTCTCATGATGAAAATCCAGACAAGAAGGATGACCTGAATTAAAGGATCATTGATTGCAAGGACGATGAAGGAAATAAGAGCAACCCCTGTTACTCCATATGTTTCAAAACCGTCGGCTGTTGGCCCTACGGAGTCTCCTGCATTATCTCCCGTACAATCTGCTATGACACCGGGGTTTCTTGCGTCATCTTCTTTGATTTTAAAGACGATTTTCATAAGATCGGAACCAATATCCGCTATTTTTGTAAAGATTCCACCAGCAATCCGCAACGCTGCTGCTCCAAGTGATTCTCCAATTGCAAACCCAATGAAACAGGGTCCGGCATAGGAACCAGGGATAAATAAAAGAATAGCAAGCATCATGAACAGTTCAACACTGATAAGGAACATTCCAACACTTATCCCCGCTCTCAAAGGTATTTGATTTACCGGGAGGGATTTACCGCGTAAGCTTGCAAACGCAGATCGAGAGTTTGCAAGGGTATTAATTCGAATGCCGAACCAAGCGACTCCGTAACTTCCTGCAATACCAATCAAACTGAATGAAAGTATAACGATGACTCGGAAAACCTCAAAATGGAGGAGCACACCAAAATAGATGATAATGACAGCACCAATAAACGCCCAGAGAATAAGTAAAAACTTTCCTTGAGTGATCAGATAAGTTTTACAAGTCTCATAAATCAACTCGGAGATATCCCGCATGGATTTATGCACAGGGAGTTGTTTTACACGCAGATAATTAAATAATCCAAATACAAGCCCAAGCAGACAGACGATAAGACCAATTCCTAGGAGTAATCGAGCGTTTATACCGAAAAACTCAACTGTATTTAAATCGGGAACGATAAGGTTTGCTTCTCCACCTGCTTCAGCAGCCATTGTCGACGGTATAATCAAGATTAAAAACCCGGCAACGATCATGATAAAAGATATTACGCGAAGAATTCGTCGTCGTGATTTTAATAAGTCCTTAGCTATATAATGTTCTGTATTTGATTGATATTCCATAAGGTAATACGCTCCTCCATTTTTATGGTCGTAACCGGAAACTAGTATTTTCTATTTTAACATGTCGTTAAATTCAGTATTTCTTACAAAACGGTCTGTTAAAATGAAAAGTTCTCATTTAAACTACCAGTTCAAATGAGTGCATTGTAGGAAGAATTACACTGAGCATGACAACTCCCCTGAGTAGGAATTAAAGAATAGATACAGCTCAATTGTCTATACATATTTTAGATACGAAATCTGAATACCTCATGTATAGCATAAAATAACAAGGAAATGCAATAGTATTACAACACCGAATCAATATTTGTTCAATTTCACGATCTATGGTCGACCGAGAGAAAATGCTGTTTTCATTGAATCCGTCTAGATTTGTGCGTAAAATTGCAGAAATCATGAATAACTCTTTAAATTATTAGAATTTTCAATAAAAATCTTATACATTCAATACATAGATTAAAGATATGAAATTTCATTAACTTCTCCCGTAATTCTTATTACTAGCTAAGTAACATATATATGATTTAACGTTGTTCTTTTAATTTCTTTTTTTTGGTTTCACACTACAGTGAAATATATTTCTTTTGTACTTGTTAATCGAGTGATTTTATCTTGAATTCCAATTTCAATTTTATATCCCCCCTTTGGCCAAGAACCTTCAACATCAAAAGGAAAATTTACTTGGAATGTTTCATTATTGGTGCTTGTTTTATACTCATCAGCATCTGAATAATATAAAACTCCCTCATGATAAATAGTAATATTGTGGTATGTTTCAACTTCGCCGTCATGATTAACATTTCTATATAGATAAAAAAGGATTACAACATCCCCAACAGTAAATGTTGTATTTTCAATATATGTATTATTATTATTAAGTTGGACAATATAACCAGTCACAGCATGATAGATGTCTGGAGATCCAGGTTGAATATCGATATTTATTGTCCGTATAGCTTGATTTCCATTTATTCCTATTTCAAAAGACTGTATACCTTCGTTAATTATATGTTCTGCAGTTGATATAGTAACATTTTTTTGCGAATGTCCGTCTATTATAAACGACCCACTCTGTAAAGTAAAATTTCCAGTATAACGATCCGTGCCATTCAGGGTGATTACGCGAAAATCATCTCTGTCTCCTTTGTTTTCCAATGTTATCGTAAAAGTGATTTCTTCATTTGTAACAGGTTTGCTAGGAGAATATGTAACATTTTTTAATATAATATTAGCAGGTGTGAGCTCTTTTTTCGTATCAGTACATCCACTGAACCCAACCGTAAAAAGAATAGCAATGATTCCTAGGATTACGAGTTGTTTTTTCATGTCTTTCCTTCATTCTTCAATTTCATTTCGTTATTTGTTTTTTCTTCTTTGTTACTTTAATTTTTTCCATTTCTATAAAATTTCTGCATTTTTGTTGAATTGTTTGTGTTAATTCCCATAATGCTTCATCTGATAAGAGGAATTCTTCATCTCTTTTTGTTTCATACTTCAAACACTTATCCAAGAGACTTCTCTGGTCTATACAATATTTAGTTAATATTCTATTCCACTTTTTCTTTTTACTTTCATTTCTCTTAATCGGTTTCTTTTTATCAAGATGATAAAAGACTCTTTCACAAAAAGCACAGCATGGAGCTACGACCTTGGAATTTAGTTTTTTGAATTCTTCATTTGTATAAAATTCATCATTTATGATGTCTATTTTTAATCTTTTATATTCCTTATCAATACAAGGTTTACAATTTTTACAGCATAAATATGTGAATAAACCGCCTTCGTTAATTTGTATTACATAAAATCCATCTTTTGCCTGTTTTTTCTTTTCCATACTTTCAACCCTATCCGTTGAACAAGAATCTTCTTTATAAACGGTGTGCAGAAGGTTTTTAAATTGGAAGAAAGACATGGATAGAACAGAGAAGTCGTAAAGGAATTACAAAAATTCTTCTGACTCTATCCTCATGTAAACTAATCTACGGAACTAATGACGCTAATGAAAGAATAAAGGGAGATAAACTCCTCTTTGAAGATGTATCTACAAAAATAGTTTTAATGTGTTACATTTAGCCGACTTGGAGATTTCTAGCGGTTCTACTCATGTCGTTTCAGCAAAAATATATATGCTCCAATCGATGGATTCCTACATTCCCCAGAACTTGTTTATCTTCCTTTTAATATCCAAGATTTTATTTAACACATCTTTTTCATCTTCATTAAGAACATCCATAAGACGAAGTTTTTTCGCATCACTTTCAGGTATCTCAGTAAAAAAGATATCTCCTCCTTTAATCTGCCTGCCAACTGTTACACCTTCAATGGAGATTGCAACTTCTGCACCTTGAAGAGCCTCATCAATCGGTTTATTGTCCAATTGCAGTCCTTTGATGCTTCCAATGCTCTTTCCGTCTTGATCCATCAACTTCATATCAACCTTAATTCTTCCGCCAAGTACCCGTACTCCTATTACTGCAGGATGACTGACCCGGAACACGTATTCTGGAAGGAATTTAATCATACCTGGATGCTTATAATCCTCCCTCCTTTTTTTTTCAAGTTCCTCTTTTTTCTTCGCCAGCCATATATCATAGTTTTCAATTATAGTATAGATGACATCTTCATTAAAAACGATTACATCCGTATTCACTAACTCTTCTT
The DNA here is from genome assembly GCA_902384685.1 of uncultured archaeon. Lineage (GTDB taxonomy): Archaea > Thermoplasmatota > E2 > DHVEG-1 > DHVEG-1 > SM1-50. The sequence continues at coordinate 17,408 of CABMCU010000101.1, forward strand.
TTGCTTCCGGGAGTATTTTCACGTTAAAAGCAAATATTACTCGTTCCAATGGATTGTTTATCGCAGCTGTTTCCATAATGTCTCGTCGAGAGATACTACCGATTTCCACTTTTCTAATGTCAATACCTTTCTCTCGGGACTCTTTTACGAGGGCTTCAAGAGAACCAATGGTGTCTCCTTTTATATACAAACCGTTCTTGTCAAGTTCGATATTTACTTGAGATTGACTTTTTATTTCCTGTATCAACTCTGCCTCATCATCGTGAACAACTCGAAGAGGCGCTCCAGGGACAACAAGGTCTAGATTCGGAGCGGAAATCTTGATACCACAAGCAGCATACACTTCTTTAACGCTAGCAAATCGTTCTCGTGGATCACGGATTTCATCCATTGGTTTCGGTTTAAGCAATGCTTTTATTTTAGTAACAAGCGGTTCATTTCGTGTTCCAAAGACAATGGTGTCCTCTTTCTTCAGAACTCCACTGTAAATAATGGCATCGACAGTTGTTCCTAATCCTACGTCTTCTTTAACTTCCAGAACAGTTCCTTTCCCTGCGCCAGATTCACTTGCGAGCTGTTCTTCGAGGAATCGTTGAGCAAGTCCTACAAGAACCATCAGTAACTCAGGTATTCCTTCTCCAGTTTTTGCAGAAAGAGGGACGATAGGGATACTCTTACGGAAGTCCTTAATGTTAAAATACAAATCTGATTCGAAACCTTTGTCATAGATGGTTCCAATTAGTTCGTAAAGCTTGGCTTCAAAAAGGGTTTTGGTCATAGGACGCTGGTTTTGAAGTCGGTTTATTGTGACGTCATCAATGCGTTGCCATCCGTTGATGGCATCAATTTTGTTTGCCGCGATAATAAATGGTGTTTTATATTGGCGTAGGATAGTAATTGACTCATGAGTCTGTGGTCGAAATCCCTCGTTAATATCGATAACAAGAATCGCAAGATCTGCTAAAGAACCCCCACGGGTTCGTAAGGTGGTGAATGCATGATGTCCTGGAGTATCAATAAATAAAAGACCTGGAACAGTGAATTTTTTATCACCAAGGAGAGGCCCACATGTGGAGTATATCGCTTCGATAGGAACTTCTGTTGCACCAATGTGTTGAGTGATTGCTCCCGCTTCTCGGGCAGCAACGGTTGAGCCTCTAATAAAATCTAACAACGATGTCTTTCCATGGTCGACATGACCCAAGACACTAACAATAGGTTGGCGAATATGTTTGGAATGAGCGGTCATGCATATTACCTGATGTTTAGAGCCGTAGATAAAACATGCTTTAAAAACATATGGGTGATCAAAAAAAGAGTTTATAATATTCTCCTGCAAAAAGGAATATTCTAGGGTAATTCGAGTGTTGCGTGACGGGAACGCATCGATTCTTCAGTTTCTTTTTTGTTTTTCATCAGCTCGGCGATGATACCATCAAGAAAAATCCACGCGCTTGCCTCGAATAAAGTTCCAAGAGGCGCAAATCTTTTTCGTTCTTTTTCCGTACAATCTGCGGCAAGGACAATTGCGATATCGGCAAATTTTGTAATTCGTGAATGTTGTTTTCCCGTGACTACCATAAGAGTTGCTCCAAGGTTTTTTGCTATTTCAGCAGTCATAACTGCAGGGATGGTTTCTCCAGAACCAGAAACGATACATACAAGGTCTCCTTTTTTAACTGGTGCACCAATGGTTTCTCCTATTACAAATGTCTGAAATCCAAGGTGGACAAGTCTGATTGCGAAGGCTTTAGAGACAAGACCAGAGCGTCCTGCCCCATACACAAAAATTCGGTTTGCTTTAAAAAACCAGCGATTAATTTTTTCAATATCTTTTCTCGTTACTGTATTAAGAATATTAATGGTTTTCTGTTGGATATATTTGAGGGATTCGTGGAATGTATCAAGATTGTTCATTTTTTTGTAACCTCGGAGAGATCTTTGTAGTAGGCTGTTTCTTTCCCAGTTCTTTTCATTAGAGCTTTTTCAACTTGAAGTCGAATATAGACTGCATCATGCTCAAGTAATGGTGATTCTGATATCAAGGTAACGTTGAGGTTTCGGTCAAGAATAACTTCAATGAGTGGCGCCAACGGCATATCTCCTTTTTTTATTGGGACATGATATAACTCATTCCCATTTTCGTAGAAGACACCGGTGATATGAAGTAAGTAATGCCGCAACCGTAAGGGTTTAAGCTTGTCAAAGATTTCTTCGAAATCTTCTCTTTCTTTGATGCATCCGTTTCCCCGGGCATGGATATGACCAAGGTCTAATACAGGGGTAATTTCTTTAACATGTGTACAAACCTCTACGATCTCATCAAGACTCCCGAAGACTTTTTGTTTCCCCATAGTCTCCATTGCGAGTCTTATTTTGAATTTTTGTTTTTTGAACATTCCGACAAGTTTTTTTGAGTTTTTAATGACAAATTTTAAGGTTTTTTTAGGGCTATGTTCTGCATAAAATCCTGGATGAATGATTAGTGTTTTTGACCCAATGTTGTTTGCCATTTGTGCTGATTTCATGATTTTTTCATAACTCATGATGATCTCTTCACGGTCACCAGCTAAATTTAAATAATAGGGCGCATGGACATGAATCTCGATATCATTTTTCTGTGCATATTCTTTGATGAACTGTGCTTCTTCTTCAGATAGAACGTATAATCCGCGGACGAATTGTATTTCAATAGCATTTAAATCAAGACTTTTATGAGTGTACACAAGTCCATCCTTATTTGTACGTCCTTTACAAGATAATGGGATGCCGGCTTGCCCGATTCGTATCATTTCATTTTCCTCCATTTTCGTTTCAATGAACGAATGGTTGTCCTTGTTGATAAAAAATATATTATGCGAGTTCCTCCAAACGACTCATGATATTCCAGATAAGAGTTCGTCCATGAAGTGGAATATTTGGATCGTTAGCGAGCTCGTCAAGAATAGAAGTTGCAGAGGCGACACGTAAGTCAATAGGATCATCTGGTTTCAAAAGGATTTGTTTGACTTCTTCTGCCCCCCGTCTGATATTCCTTGGGATGGAGTTATCCTCACTAATCATATTTAAACCATCACAAATCTGATCGATTTTTTTGTCACCATCGGACATAAATTGTCACCCCTAGACTTGACGGTAATCACAAAGTGAGATAAAAATATTTGGGCTAGTCTTTGAGATACTCTGCATTGAGTATTTCGAGGATATCTGCAGCAATAATCTTACCGATGCCATTTATCTGACAGAGTTCCTCTTCTGAAGCATTAGCAAGGGACTTAATGCTACCGAAATGCTGCAGAAGTCGTTGCGCAAGGACTGCTGAAATGTTTGGGAGACCTTCGACTAGGAATTGTTGATATTCAGAAATAGTTTTTGCGGTTTTTTCTCCTCGTATGGCGATTGCCTTATCTCCTTCTTTTTGTTCCCGATGAGCCATAACGGCAAGGAAGTCTGCGGTTTCCTGAGGTGTATGGGTGGTGATAATAGGGATGCCGAAGTCTACGATGATTGAACCAAAGCTACCGAAAATCGCGTTATGGTTGATGTTTCTCTTGGTAAGAAGGCCATCTCCTTCGATGAGTAATAGTGGCCTGGAGTATGCGGTTCGAAGGTTTTTCATTTGGACAAAGAGTTTTCCTTCTATGAGTGAATTAAGGAAATCATCTACGGTTTTTCGTTCGACGCCGATGCGGGAGGAGATGATGTAGTCACCAACATCGAGTTGTTGAAGTTCTACGATGATATCTTTTTGTGAGAGGAATCGCATAACAGGGGAGCGAGATTCCCGGTGGTCAATGTTGATTTTAACGCCGGTTTTTTTTGAGTATTCGTCTAGTTTTTTTTGATTTTCTTGCTGAAGCGCAGTTTGGTAGACAGCAGAAGGATCTTGGAGTTTTTTACGGAGCGCTTTTCTGAGTATTTCGAGTTCACCGTGCATTCTGCGTTCTTTTTGTCGACTGGACCAGTAATATGCCTCGTCGGGTGTTCCTTTGGTGATAAGAATAATAACTTTCCCTGCCATTTGTCGTGCAGTTCTTCCTTTACGTTGGATAGTACGTATCTCGGAGGGAACCGGTTCGTAGAAGACAACAAGATCTGTTGAGGGGATATCAAGTCCTTCTTCAGCTACAGAGGTTGCGATGAGGACATTGTATTCGTCTTTTTTGAATCTTCTAATGATATCGATTTGTTCTTTTTGCGTGAGGCCTTTATCGTTTTCTTTTCCAGCCTGTCCAATGAAACGGACTGGCCTTGCGATGTGTATTTTTTCGAGTTGTTTAAGGACATAAAGAGAAGTGTCTCGATAGTGAGTGAAGATAATGATTTTTGATTCTTTCTTTAGAGTGAGTTGTTCTATTACGATGTTAACAATTTCTTGGATTTTTGGATGTTCAATTTTGAGAGATTTAACATATGCTATTGCTTCGAGGACGTTAGGGTCTTTCATTATATCTCGAGAGGCTTTGCTCCCTCCTTTTGAACTTGCCTCATTTCCCATGCGAGAAACGTAGTTGCTCAGGGCGTTGACTCCTTGAGTTTGAAGAAGCTCAATGGCATGTGCAAGTTTCATGGCCGCGTTTTGCGCAGAGGCTGCTTTGAACAGCATTTGTGATGGTTGCGGGTTTGAACGTAATTCTAATTGTATATTTTGTTGGACTTCTAAGAGTTTTTTTCTATTGATAAGCGCTATCGAGGCTGATTCAAGAACGCCGATGTTTTTTAGGATTCTTAGCCGTTCACCAAGTGCGTTTCTGAGAAGTTGAAGCGTGTAGTTGAATTCGGATGGGAGTAGGATCTCTCTCCATTTGATGTCAAGGTCATATACGTAGGGTCTGACGTCCGGATCTATTTTTGTTCGTATCTCAATGTTGGTGATTTCTAGGTTTTTGCAGACATCTAGAATTTCTGAAAGGTTGTTTCCTGGAGATGCAGTCATACCAAGAAAGCGGCGTTCTCTTTGTTGTTTCTTGAACATGTCTGCAATAAAGACGTATGAGTAGTTTCCTACCGCACGGTGTGCCTCGTCAAAAATAATACGAGATATTTTGGTTAAATCGTACCGTCTAGCAATCAGGTCGTTTTCGATCACTTGCGGGGTGGAGACAATGATTCGTTTGCTGTTCCAGAGTTCTATTCTTTTTTCTGGGGGGACTTCACCGGTGAAGACCGCAACGGTATCGCCAAGGGTAAGAAGATCGGTAAGAGACTGTGCATGTTGGTTCACGAGAGGTTTTGTAGGTGAGAGGAACAGGATCTTGTTGTTTTTTACAAGTTCTTTTGCGATGACGAGAAGAGCGATGATGGTTTTTCCCATGCCTGTGGGAAGCACAACCAGGGTACTCGCATTCGCTGCAGAGTTTGCGATATTAAGCTGATACTCTCTTCGTTCTACGGAATTTGGTTTTATAAAATCATGCTGAATGTACACAGATTTGACATGGAATCAGAGTTTTTGTATGTTTGGGGGAAAAAATGTAATGACCACTCAGCTCGCCCATTTCTCAGCATGTTGCAGCACTTAGTGTGAGATTGTTTTTCATCATTGCGGTCAGTTGTTCTCATGGCGTGCGAATTTTTAATTGTTTCTACCAGAGATGGAAAGAGTTTTTCCAAATGTTTAATCGAATTAAAGTGAATTTCTATGATGTTGATGTAGTTTCTATCGATTTCAATTCCTGTTGTAGGTAGTTTTTCTTATTTTGTTGATTGTGTCGTTTCTCATCTGGCAGTTTTTACGGTTGACATTGTGGCTGTTGTCATTTTTTGTACTGTTCTTTATGTTGTTGATAGGGTTTGATATCATTGTAATTTTTAGTCGGTTCCAAGATAATATTTTTTCGTAGTTTCTATAGATGAAAAAATGGAAAATAAGTCTTATTTTAGATACCACAAAATATCACTCAGTTTCCCGATCTGCTCTGGGGTGAGAGTCTCGACTCGCTGATCAAGATACGGGAGTTGCTCGAGGTTTCCATACAATGTCTTAATCGTATATCTGATTTTTTTTCTCCGATGGTTAAACAATTGTTTCGTGAACTCAAAAAAAAACTGTTCATTTTCAACATCGAACATCGGTTTCTTGCGAGGAGTAAGTTCGACAATAGAGGAATCGACTTTAGGTTCTGGAGAAAAGCAACTTCGAGAAACCTCTTCTAAAACCCGACAGTGTGCTTTATAAGATACACTAACAGTAAGACGTGAATATTCCTTTTTTCCAGGGATTGATACGAGACGTTCAGCAAAATCTTTTTGATAAATCAGAATGGCTTTTGAAAAGGAACTTTCTAGGAATTTAAATGTAATAGGTGACGATATCTTAAAAGGTAGGTTTGAGACGATCTTCGTAAACTGCGGAAGTAATTGGAAATCAACAGAAAGAGCATCACCCGAAATCAAGGTCACGTTCTCTGGAAGAGTTGTTTTCAATTTATCCACAAGTCGTTGGTCGATTTCGATAGCGATTACTTGTTTTGCTTTCTGTGCTAATAAACGAGTAATGATTCCTTGTCCAGGGCCAATTTCGAGGACAATGTCATCTTTAGTTAGTTTCGCGTATCCAACTTCTCGATTAGCAACTGACAAATCAATAAGAAAGTGCTGCCCAAAACGCTGTTTTGCCATTCTCTCAGTATTGTTGATCCCGGGTCAATGGGAGGCGGGTAAAAATACGGTATTTCTGATTTGGATCACTTAATTCTAACTCGATACGTTTGGAGATAAGTTTATCTGGTGATCTAAGAAAGTCAATACGGTCTTGCATCTCCTTAAAAGAAGTGAATGGTTTCTTTTTTCGTTCATCAAGGATTTCGATCATCATCTTCTTCCCCAAGCCGGGAAGAAGCTCAAGAACATGGTATCTCGTTGAAATAGCGGATGCCTCATTAAAAAATTTAACATATCTAGCTTCATTATTATGAACAATATCTAATAGAACATAAGGGAGTTCCCCATGAGCAGTCGAAGTGAGATCCTCAAAATTAACGCGCCCTTTGATTTTCTCAATTTTAGTTCGCATCGTAGGATCTTTGCCGACATAGATCCGTTCACCAGTAGTAAATGTCGCATCCGACCTTGGTATTAATTCAAGAAATGTGTACTGACTTTCCCCGATACCATAAACAACTGGGTTTCTCTTAAACGCAGGTAGATCCCCACGTCCTTTTGCCAAGTAATCTAAGACATAGACATAATCTTCCATGATAACGTACCCCCACCACTATTCAATAGAATGCTTTTTTACTATCTCCAGGATGTTTTTTATTTCTCTATCATTCGGCGTATATCGCTCTTTAGCAAAAATAGCTTTCACGTCATCTTCAATATTAGGAAGTATATCTGCTATTTTGTACGCATGAATTTCTTCGATATGATCAAGTTTCATTAACTCAGTGATTAAATCCTTGGTTTGTTTCGCAGAGAGTTTTGCAAATTTTTCTGCGTGCTCTAAGGCGATTTTCTGTTCATAAAGGAGTTCTTTTCGCTCTTTACTGATTTTTTTAAGTATGTTTTTTACTTCTGCTAGGGAAACAATTTTATCGGTTTCTGTTGAAATTTCCATTTACGTTACTCTCCCTAAATGCTCTGGCAGTACGATGACTGTTTTATGTTTCTTACCTACTGTGATACCAACTAAGTAGGCGTCGCCTTGCATACCTTCAATTTTTCCAGTACGCCCTTGGAATCGCGGATGAGGCATGCCTTTGTGCACCGCAGAGTCAATGTCAATGCTGACGCTAGTTCCAATGTCAAATTGTTGTAGTGTTCTTGTGATAGAGGAAACACCGCGTGTTCGCGGTTTTTTTCTCATGATATATCTGCTTTTACTTCGTGTTCCTTTTGATCGTTTTACCATATTTTGTCATTCCCCCTTGACATCAATTACATCGAGTTCTTTAACTTTACAGGGAATTCCTATGAGTTCACTGAGGTTCGGTTGGGTTTTGTTGTCATCACCGGAAACAAATTCCTTTATATACGTGCCGGATTCTGTTTCTAGAGTTAGTACGGCTCTGATGCCCTCTACCGATTCAATGGTGCAGTTGTATATTATCCGTTCTCTAATCTTGTTGGCCCTGCGATGGACCACTCGAGTTGGTGTCAACTGCTTTATGAGTTTACCCTGTAATGTCTGAGCCACCTTTATAAGTTTTTCTTTATTCAAAGATTGAGTTGCTTCAAAGGTAACTCGATAGGTTTTTCTGAATTCTGCTGCTTTGATACGTGCAATTTCTTTTCTTGTCGAGAATCGCATGGAAGTAATTTCAACTTTATTTTTTATAGTCTGATTTGTCTCTTTTTCTAGCAATGAAATGTTGATGTTTCTTTTTTTTGGGTTCTTGATTTCAAGTACAAACGGTCGTCCAGATCCTAGCATAAGAGCGTCGATGTCTTCTCGACCACTCCCATGGAATGATTCGTCAGTTCCTTTAGTGAGTTCCAAAGCTTTCTGAGCGATCAGTTCTTCAACCGTGGTTTCATATAGTTTTCCGGTATAGTTACATTTCTTACACCCTTTACCACGACAGATTTGGCATGGCCATTTCGTTTGAGGGATTCCTCTTTGTAGCTTCTTATATCTTCCATAGATGAATAATGAAGTTATTTGAAGAGAGACTATATCGTAGGTAGTGTCGATGATCGCCATGATTTCAGGATTTAAGATATCAACAGTTTTTCCGAGTTGTGGTTCGAGGATTTTTCCGATTTCTCTGTTGATTTCCATCTTGATGGGTTCTGCATCCTCCAGTTTCAGGTGTTTCCAGAGTTGTTGTTCTCTTTCTTGGGTGTCCTCATCTATTTTTGAACCAATAAGGAAGGTTTCAAACTCATAATCTTTGATAGCGTCAGTAATTATTTTGGTGAAATGAGGTATTTCATCAATAAGTCCTTCGCATAACCAACAGTCATTTGCTGCTATTTTCTCTGAATAATGGAGTTGTTTTCTAATTAACTGCCCTTTCTGCGAGTTAGTTCCATCTTTGATTTCTTTTCTAAATAATCTCCCGAAACAAGAGTCACAGAGTCGATACTCACACAGGAGTTGTTTTGCTTGATTTATTATTTCTACCTTCATTGAGGATATTGAATGTTCCGAGTTGTTTAAACGTTTCCCTTAAGTAGTTTATGATTTAACCAAACGATACGCTTTGAATAATAAACAAATGATAATAGGTCTCTTAATTTCTAGAGCTATAGACAACATTTGACAGAATTATATACTGCATTATAAATAGTAATATACTCAATGAATAAAAAATCGATACACATTGTTTTTTTCATCAACTAAAAATAGTAAAATGTTGAAGGTAATATCATACCAAATACGATAGATACAATTCACAAATACCAGAAGAGTATAAAATATTATATGTGGACGAAAGTATAAGTAAGAACCTACGTATAAAAAACTCGTAAGAATATCTCGGCACAAATAATAATCTTAATAACATTTTTAACAACATAGCATATATCGAAACAGAACTAAAGAAAGAGGCTATATTACAATGGTTGAAATTGCTCCGTTCAAAGGAACGATATATAACAACAAAAAAATAAAAAAACTTGATGACGTCATGTCTCCACCTTATGATATCATCTCAGAAAGTATGCAAAACGAACTCTATAATAAAAATGAATACAATTTCGTCAAACTCATTCTTGGAAAGATCTTCTCAGATGATACAGATACAAACAATAGGTACACAAGAGCAAAACAACTTTTTGATGCATGGCAAAAACAAGAAAATCTGATTTCTTCGAATACTCCCGCAATCTACCCATATAAGATCGATTATACAATCAATAAAACTAAAAAACAAATGAACGGATTCTTTGTCATCCTGAAACTTGATCCAGAGTATAAATCCGTTAAAGCTCATGAAAAAACACTTGCAAAACCTAAGGAGGATCGTCTAAACCTCATGCGTGCCTGCTATGCTAATCTTGAACCAATACAACTTATGTATATAGATCAAAATGACAATATCAGAAAAACTATGGATGCTGTAATTGATACGCCATTAATCAAAGTGAAAGGGTACGACGGATTCACTCATCAGTTATGGCAGCTCGACGACCCAAAAACAGTGAAAACAATTGTAGATGAACTCAAGAAGAAAATCCTATTCATCGCAGATGGACACCACCGTTATCAGACTTCAATTAATTACGCCAATGAGAAAAAAGAGCAAACCAGTAACAAAGACCCGAACGCGCCATTTAACTATATTATGGTTGTTCTGTGTAATATGTTTGATCCTGGGATTTCCATTCTACCAACACATCGGCTTATTAAAATGTCAAATGTGAAGTTTGATGAGTTAATCACAAAACTTGAGAAATATTTCATAATAGAAAAAAAACTCATCGAAGATAAGAAAAAGGATTATCAAAAAATTGGGAAAAAAATCATGGACGATATTGCAACCGAAAAGGACCATAAATTCGTCTTGTATGTAAAAAATATGTACTTTATTCTTACCCTGAAGGACGAACATATCATGGATACACTTGCAACAGATCATTCGAAGACGTGGCGGATACTAGATGTTTCTATTCTGCATAAACTCATCTTGGAAAAATTCCTTGGGATTAATGAGAAAAACCTTGAACATCATGTCAAATATACCAGAGACGATCTCGAAGCGATACAATTTGTTGATGACGGAAAATACGATTTCTCATTTTTTATCAACGCAACGAAGATTGATCAACTGAAGGCAATTGCAGATGCAAGTGAACATATGCCTCAGAAATCTACTTACTTTCTACCTAAAATGCTATCTGGTCTTGTCATATATAAGATGTAACGAGGTGTAAATAGAATCTCGTTTTGGTATTTTATCAGCACAAATTTAAATATATGAAAAAAGAGAAGAATATCTGGTGAGGAAGGGAAAATAATATCTTCATATTTCTTCTTCATATTTTCCCCCTCCTTCCTCGCTTATTTCTCCTATTTATTTTATTGTTCTTTTTTTAGAAAAGATAGGAAAAATACATCCCCTCGTGGAAGATTGCTAAATGCACCATATTTATTTTTTAAAAGAAACTTTTTATAAGGAAGGTCATCAAACGGAGAAAGAATAAATCCTTTTTTTCTAATAAAGGCTTGAATCACTTGGGTTGTCTCCTCAGGCGTTATAGTGCAGACCACATAGAAAAGTACACCGCCAGAATTGACGTTTTCTGCTGCTTGATTTAAAATCGATAATTGTGTCTGCGGGAGGTTACCAGGACTTTCTATGTATTTTGTGTCTGGGTTTCTTCGTGCAGCACCAAGACCGGTACAGGGTGCGTCAACTAAAACGATATCATATTTTTTTTCAGAAAGATTATCTTCAACCGTAACGTTTGCGTTATATTCAATACATCGTCGTTTCAACGTTGTTCGTTTTGCTATATTCATCTCATATGCATATAGTTTCTTTCCATTTTTCGTAATGGATGCTATCGTAAGGCATTTCCCACCATTCCCCGCACAATAGTCAAAAATAGAATCACCCGTAGCTGTTGCAAGTAATGAAACAAGTTGACTGCTTTCATCTTGTACATGCGCAAAATGTTGTTGAACCACTTTTGAGTACTTGCTAATTGAATTGGTTATAATCGCGGTTTTAAGATGTGATCGTTCCGCAGGAAGATTCTCTTCCTGTAATATGTTCATGACATCGTCGATTGAACTTTTATTAAAATTCACACAAAGCGTAGTTGGTGGTGTTTCGTTTAGAAATTCAGCCCATTCTATATGGTTTTTGAGGATATCAGCAACATAAGAAGAACAAGAATAACGATATACGAAAGGATACGACGATGCATCTACCTGTGAGCCACTCATTGCTAACTTCAAATAGGTTTCTGGCGATGGTTTTAATCCCCTAATGTCTATCATGTGTTCATAAAGTTTTTTCCATCGAATAACATCGTGAATAAGCTCTGCGACTTCTTCTCGCTGTCCTTTTGATAGATCAGATGATGGTAGAATATCGCGTAAACATCGTCCCATATTTCCTTTTTTTAGATATTTCGCGATAACACGAGCTGCAACCTTTTCTTCCATTAATAAAACACCAATAACCTTTTTAAATAACTATTAAGGCTCGAACCGGGCACATGTTACAAAGGTTCAATATTTATTTTTTTCCTTCAGATAAAGCCCTTTACTCTGAACCCTTTTTATTTATTCTTGAACGATTATATCATTTAAATTGTTATATATGTTTGTTTTATGGTTTTACAATTAGGCTGTTGAAGAATTCTGAAAAATAATCATTTTTTCATCACACCAAGCTCAACAGCTAAAATAAAGAATGATTAATTTCGTGCAGATCGTAATGATACAGTGTTTTATCTTTCAGAATGTTC
>CABMCU010000102.1 GCA_902384685.1 uncultured archaeon
AAAATCAAAAGCAGGAATAAAACTTCTTACTGATCATGATTTTAAGATAATAGTAATTACCAATCAGTCAGTTATTGCACGTGGTATGACTAAGGTTGAAGAACTTGAAGATATGCATAAAAAAATGATTCATGAAATCCAAATATACGGGGGGGGGATTTCTGATATCTATTATTGCCCGCACCACCCAAATGACGGATGTAAATGCAGAAAACCAGAACCAGGTATGCTGTTAAAAGCAATTAAAGATCATGACATAGATTCAACCAGATCTTTTATGGTTGGAGATAGAATGATGGATGTCAAAGTAGGAAAAAAAGTTGGATGCAGAACCGTACTTATTCCTTCAGAAATTGGTTTAAAAGAACTGCAAAAAAGTGACAGTAAACCCGACTATATCGCCAAAGATCTTCTGGATGCTGGTAAATGGATAATTGAAAACTACTGAAGGTTGTTCAAGGTTAAGAATATTAATTTAAAAAATCTTCTCTCTGCATATTTCAACAATTTAAAACATCATGGAGAAATAAAAGATAGAAACTTAAAATTATTTTAATCTCCTGTTACTATATTAAGTTAGGCTTGTCTACCCTTTAATTCGTCAACAATATAGGTATACATCTTCTTTATGTTTAACGTATCTATAAAGAACTCGAAATCTTTCTTAGTAAACTCTCTTAAACAGAAAAGAATACCAAAATATATTAGTAAACCAAAAAGAGAGAGTCCTAACAATTGATACCATCTACCAATATAAACTATTTTTATTAGATAATAAATAATTATTCCCATCAATGCAGCAGCAACTATATGTAATAATATTCTATAATTACCTTTTATATTTGCGACACGAAATGCATATATCCTTGTAGTCAACAACCCAACGAAATAAGCAACCACTGAGGCAATAGCAGAACCTGTAGCGCCTAAACCAGCTAATTTGATACCTAGACTTTGTATGTCGCTTGGAACCAAAATGAGATTTAAAACAACGTTCACAATCATCATAATCAAAATCCTATTTCTAACGATATGAGGCATGTTCATCCCTTGCAACTGGCTTTGATATGGCTGTGATAATGCCTCAAGCAGAGCAAAAAAAGGTAGAATCTGCATCACTTGTAAAGCAGGAAGATACTTATCACTAAGTAAGATGTGAATGATTGGTTCTGCCAGTGACACCATTAAAATGATAATTGGAAAGACAATCATACTAAGATATCTTTCCGATGATAACGTCAATTTTCTAATCTCACCCATATTATTTTTTGCATGACATTCAGATATAGTTGGCAACAATAGAACAGCAACGGCAGAGGAAAAGTTTACAACGAAACGAGATAAATTAAAAATAGCAAAATATTCTCCTACCTGCTGAGCACCCCAGAATAACTGAATGACAACTTTATCCATATTTGTAATAATGAGAGAAGATGCTGAAGCAATCGCTATGGGAAACGCAAACTTAGAATAAATACGTAGATACTCCAAAGATGGTTTCTTGACAGAAAATGTTCTAAAAAAATAATACGCAAAAACGAATTGAAAGATCTCGCCCAATAGATAAGTATATGCTAATACCAAGACACCAAGACCAAAATAAGCGATAAATAATGTTATAATAACTCTTACAAGTGTAAACATAAAATATGGTATTTGAGATTTAGCGATTTCTTTTGTTGCGGAGAATGTCGCAGTAAACACCTGGGTGAGACTTGCTAAAACAAAATAGGCAAGCAATATGTAAACTGCTTGTTCATGCAATGGTGATTCAAATCCTCGTCCCAAAACAAATCGCCATATTATTATCGACAAAATAGTACCAGATGCAAAAATACCAGTTAAAATTATTTTAGCTGCGGCAAATGTACCAAGACATTTACCAAAATCTTTACCTTCGGAGATTCGCTTAACATGTGCTGCTCCAAAACCTAAATCTCCAAAAATTGAAAAAAGAGACACAAAACCATATGCAAATCCAACAACTCCATACTCCCATGGTTCCATATACAATGCAATAAACTTCAATCCAACAAAACCAATAATACCAGTTAGTAGTTGAGCGAATATGATAAGAGCTGATTTCCGCGCTATCATCGCAAGCGAATTCTTTATTCCTTATAAATAGATATGTACTCCTTGATCATTTGTACAAGAATTTATCAAAGGATTTACAAGATAGTTGTTTTCGGTGTAATTTCACCTTTTACAACTGCCCCTGGACCAATGAACACATTGTTCCCAATCATGGTCCCAACATTGATAGCAGAATTAATTCCAGTTTGGACATTATCCCCCATCACCATCCCGAGTTTCCGTCGTTTTGAATCAATTTTCTTCCCGTTCAATGTAACAATAATGTTATTTTTATCAAGCCTAAGGTTCGCAACCGTAGTACCGGCCCCAAGGTTACAATTATTTCCAATAATAGAATCACCAACATAGTTCAGATGAGGGATATTGCTATGATCCATAACGATGGAATTCTTTATTTCACAGGCGTTTCCAACATGGCAATTATTCCCAATAGTGGTGTGCGGTCTGAAATAGCAGTTCGGCCCTATCTTGCTGTTGTTGCCGATAAATACTGGTCCTTCGATATAAGAGCCTGAACGAATCACCGTATCTTTCCCCACGACAACAATTCCTTTCATTGTCACATTCTTCTCAACAGTTCCCTGGATTTTTGTCTTCATTTTTTTCAATCGCTCCTCATTTGCATCAAGAAGATGCCATGGGTAGACAACATCTCGCCATTCTTTGAGGAATACACCTTCCATTGGTTCTTTATTTACCAGGATATTAATAGAATCAGTAATTTCAAATTCGCCTCGTGACGATTTTTCCGTCTTTCGAATGGAATCAAAGATATGTTTGTTGAAATGGTAGATGCCTGCGTTGATCACGTTGGATGATGGATGTTCCATTTTTTCGTAGATTTTCACAACGTCTTTTTTCTTAAGTTCTACAATACCGTACTCTGTTGGATTGTCAACCTCTACTAATCCAATCTTTGTTCCTTTCTTTGCGATTTGTTTGATGTCGTTGGTACCAAAAATCGTATCCCCACAAAGAACGATACAATCGTTAACGAATGGTTCGACTGTTCCGATAGCATGTGCAGTTCCCATGGCTTTTCCTTGATTTACGTAATTTATTTTTACGTTCCATGGATTTCCGTTATCAAAATACTCTCTTACCATCTCGCTTTTATAACTCACGACAAACATGAATTCTTTCAAACCAGCGGCACGAGCATTCAACAGGTTCCATTCAAGGATTGGTTTGCCTGCGATTGGAAGCATCACCTTTGGTCTTGTATAGGTAAGAGGATGCATCCGATTTCCTTCCCCTGCAGCAAGAATCACACATTTCATGGTTTTTTCTCCTTACTCAACTGTTACCGATTTTGCAAGGTTCCGTGGTTTATCGATCGGGCATTTCCGGAGAAGAGCAACATGATAAGCAAGTAACTGAAGAACGACAGTTATAGAAATGCATGGGAGCACATGAGAACTTGCGAGGAAGCGGAGCACAAAATCGGCATGTTTTTCGATTTCAGTATCTTTTTCCTCTGCAATCGCAATAACAGTGGATCCTCGCGCTTTAATTTCCCCGATATTTGAAAGGATCTTCTCGTAGGTTTCGTCTTGGGTGACGATGGCGACAACCGGGGTGTTTTTTGTCAGCAGTGCGAACGGTCCATGTTTCAGTTCACCAGCCGCAAATCCTTCCGCATGAATGTATGAGATTTCTTTCAGCTTCAGCGCTCCTTCAAGGGAGAGTGGGTAGTTGATGCCTCTTCCAATGAAAAATACTGATTTTGCATCTTTGAGATGTTTTGCGATAGCGATGATGTCATCGCTTCGCTCCAGGATATCTCGGACGTTCCGTGGGAGTTCTCTGAGATGGAGGATGTAGTTGTATAGTTCGTTGGGTCCAAGTGTCTTCTGATGCAATGCCAACTTGAGGGCAATGAGGAATAGAACAATGATTTGAGAAGTGAATGTCTTAGTCGCAGCAACACCAATCTCTGGACCTGACTGCTGCAAGATATATCCGTCAGAGATACGGGTTGCTGTGCTCCCGATGACGTTGGTCACCACGAGTGTTTTGCATCCTGACATCTGTGCCTCGCGTAACGCAGCAAGTGTATCAGCAGTTTCCCCGGATTGTGTGATTGCGATAATAAGTGAGGATTCATTTCTTACTCCAAAATAGCGATACTCGGAGGCGAATTCTACGAACACCGGGATGTTTGTCAGTTGTTCGATGAGGTATTTGCTTACAAGACCAGCATAATATGAAGTTCCGCAGGCAACGATGTGAATAGTGCTGATCTCATTATTCAAGAGCTTTTCGACACGTTCAGGGAAAACGATAGTTTCTTCGATTTCTGAGATACGTCCTCTAAGAGCTTGATTGATTGTGTCTGGTTGCTCATAGATTTCCTTAAGCATGAAATGTGCAAACCCTGATTTTTCCGCGTCTTTCACATCCCAAGTGATATGTTCTTCTTTCTTTTTGATTGGTTTTCTGTTTTTATCTACGATATTAATGGAGTTCTTTGTGATGACACAGAGTTCTCCGTCGTTGAGGAATATCACACGATTTGTGTATTTTAAAAATGCGGTGATGTCGGAGGCAAAAAAATTTTCACTGTCTCCAACACCGATGACAAGTGGGCTTTCTTTTCGTATACCCACGATTTTTTCAGGTTCCTTTTCGCTGACAGCAACTATTGAATAGGATCCTTGGATCTTTTTCACTGCTGCGGCCACCGCATCCTCCAGGTTTCCTTTGTATGCATCATCGATGAGATGAACGATGACTTCTGAATCTGTTTGAGAGGTGAATTTATGGCCTTTCTTTATCAGTTCTTCTTTCAGCTTACTGTAGTTCTCAATAATCCCGTTATGAACGATTGCGATTGTTTTATCACAACTAACATGCGGATGTGCGTTTTCTTTCGTAACACCCCCATGAGTGGCCCATCGTGTATGACCAACTCCTATAGTACCTTTTAGGAGAGGGATTTTTTTTTCAACGTTTGCAATTTCACCGACTTCCTTGTAGACTTTTAGTTTGTTATCTATGATAGCGATACCTGCTGAATCGTACCCTCGGTAATCAAGTCGTTTCAACGATTCGAGTAAGACGGTTCGTGCGTCTCGAAATCCTGCATACCCTATGATTCCACACACGTCACATCACTTTACTTTCACTTGGGATATTTTTTCTTATATGTTTCATGGGACTGATTTTGCATTTCCTGCCTATGATTTTTCCCGGATCAACTACGACATGACTTTCGATGACACAATCTTCTCCAACCATGGCTCCAATCGGTGTTTCAAGCCTCTTGAACTCATCATCAATCTCAATCATCGTTTTCCCTGTCATCGTCGAGAAATTGTTTCCAATAATGCAACCTTTCCCAATAACGGAGCGGGAGATATGTGAATTTGATGCGATATGAACATCATTCATTATTACACTACTTCGTATTTCGCTGAACGGGTGAATCACGGTGTGGTTCCCGATGCTGGTGGAGGGGAAGATACACGTATTAGGTCCAATTTCACAGCTGTTGCCGATGACGACTGGTCCGACGATGTAGCAACCCGAGTAGATTTTTGTGTCTTTGCCTACTGATACCATACCTTTCAGAATGACACCTTTTTCGATAATACCGCTAGTGGATGCACTCGTTTCTTGGATCATTGCTTCATTGACAGAAATAAGATCCCATGGGTAGACAATATCCATCCATGATTTCGCAAAAATCGTGTTGATAGGTTTTCTCTTATCTACTAGGTATTGGACGATGGATGAAAGCGCATGAGCACCTTCTGAGGTGCATTGTTCGATATCAGTAAACACAGAACGAGGGAGTTTGTAAATACCGGTAGAGATGTATTTGCCGATGTCTTCTTTGGGTTTTTCCACGATTCGTCTGATACTACGATTTTCAACAAATACAACCCCATATTTTGAAGGATGCGGATGTTCTTTGATAAGTAGTGAATATTCTGATTTGTCTTTTAGCAGCTTTGCAATGCTGTCCGGGTCGATGATGTTGTCTCCAGCAAGGACAATGAATGAGTCTTTTATGTGTTTCTTTGCTTGAAGGAGGGCATGAGCGGTTCCGAGTTGTCTGTCTTGATTGACATAGGTTATTTTGACGTTCTTATAATCTTTGAAATACTCCATGATGACTTCTTTTTTATAACCGACGACCACAATGATTTCTTCAATCCCACTTTTTCTAACCGCATCAAACACGTATTCGAGCAATGGTTTATTGGCAACAGGAAGCATGACTTTAGGCATAGTTTCGGTAAAAGGCCTAAGTCGCCTTCCTTCACCAGCTGCTAAAATGACCGCTTTTTTTTTCATGGATTTCCCGGTACTATAACGTTCAGTTCTTTATTTGACTTTTTTCCTATATAAATCATTGTTGTTAAAATATCATTGTTGTTAGATTATTTATTATAAATACTTTTTAAAATAATAACCTATCAGACAGATACGCTTTTTCTCGGGTGCTACACGGCTTATCCGATGACTTGAACGACGTGTTCGTTGACGATCAGGAATTCAACGAGTTCCTGTGATTTTTTCAGTTCATTTAGCAGGTTAGAGCTAATCGAGTGTTTAAACCGTGAGAGAACACGGCTTCCGCTCGGTCCCCAGCTGCCAATTTCCACATATTCATTGTCGAAATCCTTGATGCCTCCTAAAATAGTGAACGATTCAGTCACCATGCGGAATGAGCAAGTGGAACATTCAACGACAGTCCTGTAAGGGGTATAAGCGTTATCTGTGTCGTAGATGGGTTCGACCTGAACCACGGTCAAAAATCCTTTGCATTGAGGGCAGGTCATGCTTCGTTGAGCAGTTTGTCCCCAAATGTCCTCTGCGACACTTGTTTTTTTATAACTCATCTCTCCGGACTCCATTCCTTCCTATTCTCCAATCTATCATATTATACACACTTCTTCCATATATAGTTTTGGTTTGAAATAAGAAAAAATAGCCAAAAAAACTATAGTAATAAGCAGCGATACTGGGATACGAATGTAGTAAAGGTGAAGTTATGCAAAGGATTACTTTTCTTACAGATTTTGGAACTAAAGACGGGTATGTTGCACAGATGAAAGGGGTCGCATCAAGTATTACCGATGCGCGACTTCTCGATATCACTCATGAGATTGCACCCCATAATATCAGAGAAGGTGCATTTATATTGTGGGCAACTGCCCCGTTTTTCCCAGTAGGAACCATTCATATCGCGGTTGTTGACCCGGGGGTTGGAATGGAGCGGAAAGGGTTGATTATTACAACAAAAAAACAGATCCTCGTTGGCCCGGATAACGGAATACTCCTACCAACAGCGCATCTGCTAGGAGACTATGTCATCTATGAGATCACCAACCCAAAATACATGATCCATCCATTATCCCGTACATTCCATGGTCGTGATATCTTCGCACCAGTCGCTGCCTATATTGCGAAAGGAGTACCGTTTGGTGAGATTGGCACGAAGACTGCACACTTTGTTGACCTACAATTCAGTCTTGGGGAGCATCGAGGGGATCGAATTGTTGGAAAAATCCTATATGTTGATCGTTTTGGGAACTTGATTACGAATATACCTAGTGAGATCTTACCTAAGGATGTTGAGCAGAAAAAAACAACGGTGATTTCTGGTGATTATCAATGGGAACATTTACCGTTTGTTTCCTCGTACGGTTTCGTAAAACCGGGTGAAATTCTTCTAACTATCGGCAGCAACCATTTTCTTGAGATCAGTGTCAACCAGGGGAACGCAGCGCAAACCTTGATGATAAAAGAAGACGCTGAGATTCAACTTCTTTTTAATTAGAACGTTTTTCGTTTTGCTCTATCTAGTGTTGTATAGGTATTTTCCCCAATGTAATAAAGAGGGTGTATCTTATCTGTTCTGAGGAGTTCATTTTTGAATGCGTCTTCATCAGTAGAGGCGGTAATAACCTCACCAACGAAAAGGGTATGATCACCAAAGCGAGCACTCCTTACTAGTTTACATTCCAGGTGTGCATACCCTTCTTTAATCAAGGGAGTCGATAATTTCTTTGAAGGCGCAAGGGTAAGCTTGGTTTTACAGAGCTTATCGATTGATCTGCCAGAATGCGTTCCGCAGAACTGTGCTGCATTAACCAGGGAGTATGGGATAAAATTGATGATAAATTCCTTGCTTTTTTTTATTAGTGCATAGGAGTATCGTTTCGGGGAAATCGAAATTCCGTATAACGGTGGTTTGCGTGAAATAGGGGTATGCCAGGCTAGGGTGATGATGTTCGTTTTCCCTTTGTCGTCATTACAAGTGACCAAGATGGTTTGCATGGGGAATGCGTAATGATAGTATTTTTCTATGTTTCCTTCAACTTTCATACGATTCTCCTTTTGAGTGTTCTGTTTTAAGGATTGCATCAAGGAGTCCATGGGCGTAGTTGATGCAACCAAACGCGGTGAAGTAGTCTTTTTTTTCTGCGTAATATTTTGTGTCTTGGTAATATTGAGATGCGAGTTCAAGGATTTTTTTCTGATTGTCCGTGATTGTTTTTTCGTTTATTTGTTTGATGTTTTTCTCGAACATTACGATGTCTTTTTGCACCCTGGTTTTTTCATCCATAATCCCGATATTTACGGGAGTTGGTGAGGGGAAATAAATGTTTGCATCGTATCTATTTTTATCGTTTTTCAGCCGATAAAATGTTTTGTCGGGTTGGAAACGACAAAATACAAAAGTATTTAAACCCACAAAACAACATTTTTTTATTGAAAATTGTAAATAAAATGGTGTGCTCGCATGACTAGGCCCCGATCACCTATTAACAAAAATATCGAAACTGCAGTCCATGAATTACTGGATTCCAGAGCAGAGTCTCGTATCTATGTTTACTTACTTCGGAAGAATCGGGCAAGAAGTGGCGAGATCATCCGAGGCACCAAACTACATCCTAGTACCGTCCGAGAACTCCTTTCAAAGATGTACGATAACAAAATCATTTATAGGGAAAAAATCAAAACAGAGACGATTGGGAAAAACCCATACTTATACGGTGCTGTTTCTCCTATAATTTTGCTACAACGTCGAGTGAAAATCATCGAATCACGACTTAATAAGATTGCAAACCTGACCGATAAATCGAATGGAAACAAGTACGTACAAATCACGATTGATCACCTGGGAGGTAAACCATGAAAATAGCACACTCCCTCGCAAAAATCCTCGTAAAACGACCAAAAACAGTTCTCCTTGTCTACACGATTATTACAATCGTGATTGGACTGCAAGTCCGTAATGTGTACATGCAGTCTGATCTAACCACATTTTTACCTCAAAATGATCCAACAATACAACTCTGGAATAAGATTAACCAAGAATTCCAGATAGGCTCTACTATCATCATCTATGTTGAAGCAGATGACATCCGTGACCCATATGTTTTACATGAAATGGACCGGGTGAGCACCAAAATAAACACCTATGAACTTGATAAAGGAAAAACCGATGGTATCTATTCAGTCAGCAGTATTGCTCAGCTTATCAAAGAAGAAAACGCAAAACCAGAACTCCCTGAAGGTCTTGGGGGAACAGAGAAATACGAAATCCCCGATGATCCTGAGTTAATCAACACTTACATGGTACGTATCCAATCACGAGAAGGTGTCCTCTTCCTTAATTCCTATAAAGTTGCGGTAATCATCTTTCAGCTCTCAAATAATGCAGATGATCTTCAGATAATTGAAAAAGTAAAGGCTGCCATCGAAAAAGAAGCTCGATATTCAACCATGACTATCACTGGTACTCTTGCAATGCAGGAGGCGATGAAAGAACACACCTTCCAGTCCCTGACAATTGTATTCCCCTTAGCTGCTGTTGGTGTCGCATGTGTTCTGTTTTTATTCCATAGAACACTTAAAGGACTTATCATTGGATTCCTGCCGCTGGGATATGCACTTTTGCTAACCTTTGGAGTTTTAGGTACAATTCAACCTGAGCTTACGATTCTTACTATCGCTGTTGCTGCATTGTTACTCGGGCTTGGGGTAGATTATTCGATATACCTTGCAAATCGATTCGCTGAAGAACATACAGCGCAAGATAAAGTGGAGCGAGTGGAGCGAACACTAGGACTCACGGGAAAAGCAGTGTTTATGTGTGCGTTTACCACGATCATCGGGTTTGGCTCCTTAATGACATCTAATATGCCGCCGATGGTTATGTTCGGTTTTGGATGTGCAATTGGTATATCGTTTGCATTCACCTCAGCAACCATTCTTGTCCCCTGTCTTTGTCTCGTGCTCAAGTTTGAGAAACATGAAGCCCATCATGAATGGAAACGTTTCGCCAGTTTCCTTGTTGAAAACAGAAAAAGGTTGTTTGCCATTTCCTGTTTCTTTGTTGTTCTATCATTAGTTGTTCTTCCTCAAGTAAAAACCGACGTGAATTCCTTCGACATGGCGCCACAAGGGATTCCTGAGGTTGAAAAACTCCTGGAATATTCAAAGAACTTTGGAGGCGGGACGAATTTCAATGCATTATACATTGAAACAGATAGTCAGGGTCTCACATATCCTGAAGTCATTGAAGCAATCTACAACATGGAATTAGAGATTAGAGCCGCTGGTGGAACTGCGTATTCGATTGCTGATGAAATCAAAAAGATAAACGACGTATTAGAACGTAGTAAAATCATTGAAAAAATCTCTGACCTTGTTGACATTAATACCCTTATTCTTGATAAAATCGCAAACAAAGGCCTTGTCGATGATCAGTATTCAAAAACAATTATTGTAGTTTCCTTCCCCGCAGGGACAAGTGTCAGAACATTAGAAAAACTTGTCAATAGGGTAAATGAAATTGCACAGAATGCTGTAATTCCACAAAACGGACATGTTTCCCAGCTCGCTGGTCAGGACGTTGTAAGCGTTGAGATTAATAAACAGATCATGAGTTCACAAGCGACATCTCTCATAATTGCATTGTTGTTGGTTCTCGCATGTTTAATCATCGGGTTTAATTCCATTAAAATTGGATTCTTGGCACTTATCCCTGTCCTAGTGGTATTATCTTGGGAGCCAGGTGCTTTAGTAGTGATGAATATTCCCCTCTCAATCATTAACATCACGGTAGCTTCGATTATGGTTGGTACAGGGATCGATTATAGTATTCAAACGACACAGCGTGTACGAGAAGAAATAGCAAAAGGAGTATCAAAAACCGAAGCGGTAAAGACCACGATAGAAACTACCGGATGGTCGTTGGTAGGAGCAGCAACAACAACCAGTGTTGCATTGCTCGCAACCTTTGCTGTTGCAATCCCTTCACTCCATCAATTTAGTATCGTTGTAATCACACTGATTGGCTTTTCCTTTATTGCAAGCCTCTGTATTTTACCCACGCTTTTAACCTCGCGTTTTATCAAATGATATCCTCCCAAAATAAATCCATCTAAAGATGGGGGTATCCGGTATGGTACATTTTTTGATCGTGTAATATGAAGGAACGTAAACCATCCTGCTTAAAACATATCGACCTTAAGGGGCGGGTCGAGTAGTATTAAGCGATGGTTTGCTCAACAAGCATCCTTCATGTTACACAATTATCAGCACTTCAATCCAAACAAGTATGAAATTGATGTGAAGATTGCAGTGGTGAAAAGTGGTTTCCACTGCAAGTACAACATCAATTATCACCTTGTTTGGATCCCGAAGTATAGGAAAATCGTGTTAGAAGGCCAAGTAAAAGACGAACTGAGTGTCATTCTGACCAACGAATGTAAAGAGCTTGAGTTGGAGATGCTCGCCTTGGAAATCATGCCAGATCACCTCCATCTTTTCGTTGGTGCAAAACCCACACACATCCCCTGCGTGATTGTGAAACAGTTGAAAGGTGTCTCAGCGATCAGACTTCGTGAGCAGTTCCCAGAGTTGATAT
>CABMCU010000103.1 GCA_902384685.1 uncultured archaeon
ACAAAGATCAACACCGCGAATATAACAGGCACAGAAAATTGCTGCACACTACTCTACTGCGAAGATACCGCAACTGTCATAGTTACAGAACTACCTCCTGGGGATCTACGATGCGAGAAAAAAGTATGGGACCCCGACACACAACAATGGGTCGAGCAAATCAACGCAGAGATAGGGAACACGGTACGATTTAAAATCACAGTATCCTATTGGGGTTCGTTATCATTTTATTACATCTGGATCAACGACACGTTACCAACCTGTTTACAATATAACAACAGTGCGACACCCTATCAACCCACCCTCGTAAACGGCAAAGCAGTAACCTGGTATCTCCCTCTCTTTTTAAGATATGGCCAAAACATCAGTCTTGAATTTAATGCCCTCGTGATTTCGGAGGGCATAAATACCAATAAAGTGAATACCACAGGGTGGGAATGTGGAATTCATCGATTATACTGTGAAGACACCGCAACCGTCATCGTCAAAAAAACACCGTCTCCAGAACTCCAATGCAACAAGACAGTATGGGACCCTAACACACACAAATGGGTCGAGCAAATCAACGCGGATATTGGAGCTACGGTACGATTTAATATCACTCTTACGTATGCAGGCGATGGACATTTTCTGGATATTCACGTTAAAGACATACTCCCTGCATGCTTGCAATACGCTGATAACGCAAGCCCGGTAGAAACAGGAAAAAACAACAGCATCATCTTCTGGAACCTCAGTACTATACTCATGAATGGACAGAGTATCAGCATCGAATTTGATGCGTTGGTTATTTCTTCTGGGACAAATATTAACATCGCGAACATCACTGGGTATGTAAATTGTATTAAGCCGTTATCTTGTGAGGATACTGCCACCGTGATTGTTGCAGAACTGCCTCCCCCGGATCTCCAATGCGAGAAGAAGGTATGGGACTCAGACACCAAACATTGGGTCGAACAAATCAATGCAGAGATTGGGGATACTGTAAGGTTTAAGGTTACATTTTCCTATTGGGGTTCATTAGCCTTTTATAACATCTGGGTCAATGATACGTTACCAACCTGTTTACAGTATGTTGATAATGCGACACCCTATCAACCAGTAGTCAATGGAAAAGCAGTTACATGGTATCTAGTTCTTTTTATCAAATATGGTCAAAACATCAGTCTTGAATTTGATGCCCTAGTGATTTCTTCCGGAGAAAATATCAATGTGGTCAATATTTCTGGCTGGGAATGCGGGATTCATCGATTATACTGTGAAGACACCGCCACAGTTCTGGTTGAGAAACAACCTGATCCCTTAGTTGCAGACGCCGGAGGACCATATACTGGTTATGTGAGTGAATCAGTTCAAATAGCTGGATCTGCTACCGGGGGAGTATCTCCGTTTACGTATATTTGGGATTTCAATAACGATGGCGTTTATGATGATGGTGTGGGTGTTAACCTAACGTATAGCTGGAGTTCAGCAGGTTCCTATACCGTACATCTGAAAGTGATTGACGTTACCGGAAAGAATAATACTGATATCGCACAAGTTACGGTAAACGTGCGAAATAGTCCTCCGAATAAACCAAATACACCAGAAGGCTCAGCCTCAGGGAAAACAAAAAAAGTATTAACCTACTCATCTGGCGCGGTAGATCCGAATAATGACCAAGTCTATTTACTGTTTGACTGGGGAGATGGAAATACCTCCGGGTGGCTTGGACCATTTAACTCTGGAACTGCTCATGAAGCAATTCATACCTGGATTGTCAAAGGCAGCTATAGTATCAAAGTGAAAGCCAAAGATACACATGGTCAAGAAAGCGCATGGTCTGATCCTTTAACAATTTCTATTGCCAGGGGTATTAGTGAACAATATATGCTGTTCTTAGAAAAAATGAAGGATCGTTTTCCCGCTTTAGAAAAGGTTTTCGCAGCTCTTTTCAACATCTTAGAAATAATAAAACTGAACACCACCAACGTGGGGTAGAACGATAGAGTTATGTAATAATAAAATACCTCTATTCCTTTTTTTTCATCATGAAATGACTTGGTTTTTCTCTCAGGAAACGTAACAAAAACGTTTGCTAGTGTTTTCGTTTGTCACCTTATAGAATTCATTATACAAATTATAGTTTGGGATTTCTCGTCGGTATTCCAGTTAGATATCTTTTTTAATTATATTTTATATTTCGTCATATACATTATATTTTTCTCTTATAAAATTAATAAAAGTGCAGGGGATGTGATTTTGACTCCAAGTTCAAATCTCTTTTTACAAAAAATGAGATTTTTTCCTGTTGAATATATATGAATGTAGGGAAAAATATATTGACATAAATTTACTAGTAAAATTTTTTCGGAAAAAATATTTTTCCTTTGGTTGTTATAATAGTAAATTAACCTGGGAATGTTTCATCACATATTATTTGTCTTTAGCTCATCTTCTCGTTTTTTTATTTTTTCTTCTCGCTCATCAAGTTGTTTCTCACGCAATTCGTTAGCGGTTTGCTTTTCCACCGCTGCGAAAAAAAATTTGTAACTATCTGAAATTTCTCGCTTTACCTCCGGGTAAACATCTAAGTAAAGACTTGTTTTTTCAGCGCTAAATATTTCTCGTTCATAAGTGAGTTGTCTGATATCTTGTTCCACATCCTTTTCAAACCGAGTTTTCATATAATTTTCTTGCTCTTTAATCGTCTCGTCTCTTTTTCGAATCTCATTTGTTGCTCCTTCTTTGTTAACATAGTATTGTTCAACAAATATGTTCCATTCTTGATCCCTTTTTTTCTTCTCATCAGCTCGTTCTACTGGTATCCTATCATCAACTTCTACTCGTATTATTTCTCTCAGTTGTTCTAAACGTTTCTCCCACACCTTGTTTTCTTTGTCATTAAGTCTTCCCGTTTGGATAAGAGTATCAAGGTCAGTTATAAATCCTTTTATCATATCTATCGGATTGTCAGAACATCCATCCTCCCTCTGTCTCTGCTTTTTTTCGAGTTCACTACTATACTCTTCGCGGATGAGATGAATAGTATTTGGAGAATGACCTGTTTCCTTTCCGATTTTATAATCAGATTTACCTTGATCAATTAAATCGGTTATTTTTTTTCTTTCTTTTTTAGTCAACATAATTTAAAATTAATTTGAATGGATTATAAATAATTTTTTGTTTATAGGTTTTTCATTCAATTATCTCTTAAAATCTATCAACTACTAGTTCATTTCCTTTCAAAATTATGTCAATTTCTTTCAATACTTCTGTCATTTTATTGTCATTTTTACTGTCATTTTTATATCAAATTGAATGAAAGAGGGGGGCATGAAAAATATGCCCTATCATATCTAAAATAAATAGATGTTATAACACAGTTGAATTAACATATAATTTGTGAAAGATGTATTATGGTCGAAATTAAAAGTAATAATTGTGAGAATCTCAATGTATAATTAAGATTTCATTTAAGCGACCTATCTATACTCCTAATAAAACTTTATGGATAGGGATTCTTTGAAAATAGAAAAATTATCTACGAGATGGATTCCAACTCCAAATTCAAATCCCTTTTTACAAAAAAACGAAGTTTCTACCTGTTGAATATATAAAGGTATGCAGGGGACGTGATTGCAACTCGAAGTTCAAATCTCTTTGCCATTAGAAAATTTCATCATAATAATTATCATGCTCCTGTCGGCATTACGTTCCAAAACCTTCATATATAACGCTATTTTTTACATACTTTTATATATATAGAAAGTTATTCTATTCGAAAAAATGAGGGAGGTATAAATAAAAATGAAGAAATATAATTTTTTATTTGTTATGACGTTGGTGTTAGCTGTAGGTTTTTTAAGTCTATTAGCTATACAAAATGTAAGTGCAGAGGTAACACTTTCGACAACTGATGAATTTGGAAATCCGGTATATGATTTTGATCCTGGTTCTATTGTGTATATCCATGGGATTAGTTTTACACCAGGCAATACTATTCAGATTAGTATCACTCGTCCTGATGGAGTAGTAGAAGCAGCTCCTGGTTATCGTTTCCCAAATTCTTTACCAATTGTCGAAGAAGATGGTACTTTTAGTTATACGTATGATCTTGATGGAATTTATGGGTTATATACAATTAATGCAAACGATGGTGTAGTAACAGCAACAACAACATTCATGGATGACAAGAAGGTTACTTTTACTCAAAGTGGGATTTCTAGTAATCCTGGATCTGCAACGATTGTTCATTATTCTAACCTCACGTCGTCTGTGTCGGGTGATTTAACTTATGCACTATTAATTTCACCTGGAACAGAAGTGAGTGGTTTTGCCAATTATGATACAATATATATAACTGCTACTCCGTCTGCTGGTTATTCTTTCTCAGGTTGGACGAAAGATCAGGCCGATTGGACTATTGATAATGCTGCTTCAGCATCGACACATTTTCATAATAATAATAAAGCGGGTATATTAACAGCTAACTTCGCTGTTTCAACAGTCTCCATGACTGTTAACTACCAAATTATTGGTGGTGGTTCACCAACTGCTCCTACATTTAATTACGTACAAGGAGGCACCGGCAAGACCTATACCCTAACTACAACACCGACAGCAATCTCAGTTGATGATGGGAGCGCGTGGTCTGTAACACCTAATCCGCTGACTGGCTCAACGGGTAGTGAACGTTGGTATTCAATCAGCACATTAAGTGGCACTGCATCTGCAGGATCCAAGGTTTTCACCTTTTATCATCAGTATACAATGTGGCTTTCATATTCTGTAAATGATGCATCAACACCAAGTCCGCTTCCACAGTTTACTATTACCTCGTTTGGTTCATCAGCGTCAGGAACATTAGATACAACGTCAGCTGGTTACTGGGGTGATGCTGGTGGGTCATGGTCTGTAAACGATCCAATTCCTGCGTCTCCAACAACGGAGAGATGGAAACTGGATCAGGATACTAGCGGAACCGTCTCTCATACAACCATGGTTTTTGCCTATTACCATCAATATAAAGTGACTTTCTCTGTATACGGAATAGATAGTGATGCTGGGACTCATACGGTTCTTACGTTTGATGGAAATCCTTGTGTTTGGGATAGTTTGCCTAGTAGTGTTTGGGTTGATACTGGAACCACCTTCACCTGGGCAAACACAGTATCCGGCGGTGCAAACAAACGATTCACTAAAGATAGTCAATCAGGATCCTCACCTATCACACACGGAGGAACATTCTCAGCTACCTACTCGATAGAATATTATGTGACTTTCTCTGTATACGGAATAGATAGTGACGCAGGCACCCACACAGTCCTTACATTCGATGGAGACCCCTATGCTTGGGATGATTTACCCAGCGGCTGGGTTCACCCTGGAGTCACTTTCAGCTGGGCATCCATAGTCTCCGGTGGTGCAAACAAACGATTCACTAAAGATAGTCAATCAGGATCCTCACCTATCACACACGGAGGAACATTCTCAGCTACCTACTCGATAGAATATTATGTGACTTTCTCTGTATACGGAATAGATA
>CABMCU010000104.1 GCA_902384685.1 uncultured archaeon
AGTTTTCTTAACTACAAAACTTATTTCGCTGTCTGATTCATTTGATATCGATAAAAAGGCAATACCTTATTGGTAGAATCCGAAGAGGGGTAATCTTAATTATAATCTAGTTGGGTTTGAAATCCATAAAAATTGCCCCAACGACTCTAAATTGCTTGTATCATTCATTGAAAAGCTTTTCAAATCAAAAAGAATCCATTCTGTAGATTTGATTTTATGCGATAAGGGATTTACTTCAAAAATAAACTATCAAACGCTGATCAATCGATTTTACTTAATTCCGATAATTTATCCAAGAAAAAACACCGATATAGATCGAATCATAGACGATCTAAATCCACCTTTAGATGCTTTTTCTAATCACAAATATAAATTAGAAAAATGGCTCCAAATAGTTGACCAATTTAAAAAATTGATATATCAATGGACTAATTTCAAACAATGTAGAATCGAAATAAAAGATTTCTTCAATATCTCAAAGAATACTTTGGGATTAAACAAAATTCACCAATATACGTTGCCTAGCGTTGAAAAGAAGGTCGTCCCTATAGTTTTCTTAGCAGCGAAGTTGATTTCGTTCGCAAATTCTCAAAATATCGATGTAAGAACCATATCTTCTTGGTAAGTTTGGAGAGGGGTAAATTGTTTGGTATCGCCCTTCAGCTTCGACTCTCAAGTCACCTAGAAAAACTATCTCCGAGAATGGAAAAGGAATTATAGTGTTTAACCCAAAATTTGAAACTAATGATCGCTATGCATCGCTTGGTACAATTAAATGTCAGGTGTAAATCGTTGGGTTAATCACTGTATAGAGTGTTGAGTGAGCATGGGATATAGTTCTTTGATACTCGGGACGAGATAAAGGCATTCAAGAAGTTCTGAGCAGGAGAAAAACCGGAACCCCCTCCGCATGTCTTTGCTGGTAAACTAAACAACTTCAAGAATCCTGCGAGAATAGGTCGTGAATATATTAACAGTTATCACAACTTGTTTCGTTAATCCTACTTACAAGACATGCTATTTGGCTCGAATTTTCTATTTAAGTATTAATAGAGATAATATTTTAGTATCTCAGTATTATATTAACATTATACTTTCTATCAACGTCAATAAGCATCAAAATATCGATTATGCTGAAAATTACCCCTATTTTTGATATAACTAGCAGTAAAGAAATAAGTTGTGTCATGTATTCCCTGGCATATCCTTGCGAAGATAACGATCCTCAGAGGATGTCCCCTCAGGATGCTCATATGGGCGATTCTGTAGCTCGAGATTTGTAAAAGAAATCCTCAAGTTCGAATCATTATCTCTTTATTTAGGAGGTAGTTGCCGACAATACCAAGCATTCTATGTACGACCGATGCCTGCGCTGCGAAAGTAACGGTCTATGAAGCGTGATTGACATATCGCTCTCTTTGGCCATGAAATGAAGAAAAAATTTATGAAATATATCGAAAGTCAAAATCCTGCGTATCCATCCACTAGCAGAGCTGTGGGGTATTCAAAAGTATGATATATTTATGTTTCATAAGCTCCTATGTCCCAGACCGTGCCACGAAGGATACTGTTTATTGAACCATCGTAAGGAGATCCCAGGTTCGTCCCATGGCCAATTGCGTTGCCGGATAGAATTGCCAATCCATCTGTGTTTGGTCTCCAAGGATTTGCTAAGAATCCAGTTGGCAAAATATTGGCATTCTTAAAGTTGGGATTAGTTGAGAATGCAGTTGTTTCCCAATCAGCCAAATTTGAAGCCTTGTACGTTGTTTGGCCATTATTTATTACGACTAGGTTGCCGCCATCAGCTCGCCAGTAGATATTAGATTTGTGGGTCGTCACAATATTATGTTCATCGTAGAATACATTCTGTCCTAAATTGGCAAGCAAAATGTTGTTACTCAGATCAATCATGGCATTAATGTTGTTTGATGTATTTAAAAATGCTGGTCCGTTGCCTCCCTGAATAATGTTGTTGTATATTTTTAAGCTAATGGGCATGTTTCCAATGTCCGAAGTCAATAAGATACCATTCTCAAATGCTGGACTCCAGAATATGTTCCCGTAAATCCAAGCAGACAAGGACATATTCCCATTGTCTGAAGCAAATGAAAACGCAGAATTCCACTTATTGCTCATGGATTTACCATTCATTACAAGGTTGTACCGGATAGTGCAATCTTCTGGACCGACTGCTACTCCAGGAGCAGAATCAAAAGCAATACCCCCTCCATAGTTGTCGTGAACATAATTGTACTCTACTAAAGCCCTCAGAACGTGGTTCTTAAGCTTGATACCAGATCCTGTTGAAGTCGAAGATCGACCATTTAAATAACATTCATTGCCTCGAACGATGACATCTGAAACTAGATCAGGCAAGGATTCATTACCGGGATAAAGATATATGCCATCTCTTTGGCAATTTTTGACGATATTATCAATAATTTCGACATTTTTCACAGTTTTTCCATCATAAGGTGAAATATTGAATCCATAACAATTAGCTCCCGGCGAAGTCTGTCCAATACCGTCCACCAGACAGTTCTGTATTCGCTTTACTGCGCCTACTTGATTGGTCATACGAGAACTTAGGCCCCAATCAAAAGAGAGTCCGGTGGCGTTTTTATTCGGAGTCAATTTGAACCCGTCGAACACGGTGGGGATGGTCGGGTGGTCTACGTACAGTGTCACGAGATCTCCCGCATCACCTGTACAGGCACCGGTGATGGTAGCCTTCGCGCCTTGTGCACCCCAAGTCTTGCCATGGTAGGTGACACCAGCTAACACTTCTAGGAATGTACCATAATTTGCTACTGTACCAGTCCAGACGTCGGTATTTTTGAAATAGATCACATCCCCGGGTACAATCTTTCCTTTTCCAGTCCATCCAGTCATACCGGGGCACTTTTTCCAGGGTTTTGTTTGAGTCCCGGGATTTGAATCTGCTCCAATTGCAGATACATAATAGTTTGTCATGTTTATCCCCAACTTATGCATATCGATATTCTTACCTATATATATTGCCCAATGCGATAACTTAAGCAGGGCATTACAATTCAATTCTTACGACATTTGTCGTAATATGACATTTGTATAGATATAAATCTTTCGGACAAATTTCATTTATGTATAGTCCTGAAATGATTGACTTTATATACTCTGTCTTTCGATATATAATCAACATTTTACATTTAATTCAAACCCCCAAAGTTTGAGGAACAAATTTAGCTTGCATGCCTCAGGCAGGCGCGACCAGAACGCATCATCTGG
>CABMCU010000105.1 GCA_902384685.1 uncultured archaeon
ATGTTTTTCACCAACCATGGACGCGTCTACTGGATGAAAGGTTATAAGATCCCTGAAGGAGACCGCCATGCAAAAGGAAAAGCTATCATCAATCTCCTCCCACGACTCGAGGAAGGCGAAAAGATTGAAACCGCGGTTCCTATCCATGAGTTTGACGATGCGCATTATCTTATTTTTACGACAAAAAAAGGCACGATTAAAAAAACCGTCCTATCCGCCTACGGGAACATCCGAGTGAACGGAATCATTGCCATTAAATTAGAGGAAGGTGATGAACTCATGGGCGTGGAGCTATCTGATGGAACCAAGACTGTAATGATAGCAACTGCTGGTGGCCAAGCATGTCGTTTCAATGAACGAGAGTTACGACCCATGGGACGGGCCACGCACGGCGTTATCGGTATTCGACTGAAAAATAAAAAAGACATGGTGGTCGCCATGACCGTTGTTGACATCACCGGCTCATTATTTACCATCACGGAAAACGGTTTTGGGAAACGCTCACCTATCGATGAATATCGGATGACGCATCGAGGAAGCAAAGGAGTCCGTACTATTGTGACCAATGAACGGAATGGAAACGTCGTGTTCGTCAGCCAGGTCAACGATGAAAACGAATTAATCATTACGACAGAACACGGTATGACTGTACGGATACCGGTACGAGACATCAGAGAACAAGGCAGGAATACCATGGGTGTACGGATCATGCGGCTCAATGAAGGCGATAAAGTTGTCTCCGTGACCATTACAAAGATACTTGAGGAAAACGGCGAAGAAGCAGCACAGGTTGAAGACATGGAACGGATGCAAATTGGCATTGTCCAGGAAAAAACTGAACCTGTTGGGGTACAAAAACCAAGTATTGAACAAGAAAAACTAGCACAAGAAGTAAAAAAACAAGAACCAGTCTTCGAACCGAAGCGGCCTGCAAAGAAAGAAATAAAGTTTAAGAAACCGATAAAAATCACAAAACCAAAAAAGGAAAAACCTGCGTTGGTAAAGAAAATTAAGACCAGTAAACCAAAGAAAGTGACAAGAAAACCAAAGAAAAACAAGATAAAACCAACAGAGAAAACAAAGACAGTAAAGCCAAAGAAGACAAAATCAAAACCAGTGAAAAAACCAAAGAAAATTAAACCGGTCAAGAAGCTAAACACAAAGAAACCTCAGAAGAAAAAACCAAAACGTAAATGATTGGTTAGACTGTTGGAGCAGCAGGTGGTTTTTCTATTTCTTTTTTCTTTTTCTTGGGACAATCTGAATTCAGACATAGCGCCCAGGAGTGTCGACCTTTCATTTTCACGTGAACAATTGGAGTATTGCAGGCGTCACACAGTTTTGTTGTCATCGTCAGGCCACCCTGTTGAGGAAGCGAATAGGTATTAGTACAGTCAGGGTATCCTGTACAACCAACAAAACGCTTACCTTTCTTGGAGATTCGGACCATGAGCGATTTACCGCATCTCGGACAAGGCCCTATCGTGTTTTGCTCTTTGACTGCGCTGGTGATATTGTTTTTTATATTCTCTTTTTCAGGCTCAAGCTCAGCCATAACCTTTGTCAGCATCTCCCGTGATTCTTTCACGGTTGCTTCTAAGGTTTTCTTTCCTTCTGCGATTTCATTCATGTCTGATTCTAGTTCAGCAGTCATTTTTGGTTTTACCACATCACAATTTATCAATGCATCCACAACCGCAATCGCAGTTGACGTCGGAATGGGAGTCGCTCCGATGACATACTTTCGACTGTATAATTTACTGATTATCTCATGGCGAGTAGATTTCGTCCCTAATGAAAGCTGCTCCATCTTCCCAATCAATGCTCCTTGGGTGTACCGTTGAGGCGGTTTTGTTGTATCTTTGTTTACTGTGATCTTAATGACTTCGAGTTTCTCTCCCTCGATGAGTTCCGGAAGTGTTTTCTTTTTATCTTTGATGTAGGGATAGAGCTTTTTCCAATGTGGTTCCATAAGTCGGTATCCACTTGTAATGAATTTTTCCCCGGAGATGTCGAACCATACATCGGTCGTCTCGGAGACTGCATCTTTTGCTAATGTCGCAAAAAATCTCCGGCAGATAAGCTCGTAGATTGTTGCTTGATCATTACCGAGTTTCTTTGATGGTGCATCAACAGGGTGAATCGGGGGGTGATCAGTTGTTTGTTGTTTTCCTCGTGTTGGGTAATTTCTTCCGTTTGTTTGTACTTCTTGGACTTCTTTAGAAAACTGAGCAGCTGAAAGTTTCTGCAAAATATTGTTAATATTCAATGACGGGGGATAGACAGTGTTATCTGTTCGTGGGTACGATGTTAACCCTGTCATATAGAGTTCTTCTGCGATGCTCATTGCTTTTGCCGCGGAATAACCGAGGTAGGAAGCTGCTTGTATAAACGATGTGGTGTTGAATGGAGTTGGTGGATGTTCGTTGTTCACGATTTTTTTTATTTCCTTTACAAATGCTTCTTTGCTTTCCTTGATTTTCGTATAGATCTCTTGTGCTAGGTTTTCTTCTCGGAATATTCCATGTTCATGGTTAGTCTCTAAGGGTTCATTTTTTTTGAGTCGCGCGATGATTTGCCAATATGGTTTTTGTATAAAATTTTTGATTTCTTTTTCTCGTTCGACAAGTAATGCAAGGGTTGGTGATTGTACCCGCCCGATTGAAAGAAAATCTCGTCCAAGTCGACGAGACGTCAATGAAATAAATCGTGTGAGCACCGCTCCCCATACCAAATCAATGACTTGCCTTGCTTCGCCAGCGCTGGAAAGGTTATAGTCAACCTCAGTAAGGTTGTCAAATGCGGTGTTAATCTCGAAAGGGGTAATGGCACTGTATCTAGCTCGTTTTATTTGTGTTATGTTTTTGTTATAACTTTTCAGAAGGTTGACAACTTCGACACCGATGAGTTCTCCTTCTCGATCAAAATCAGTCGCAACAATGAGGGAGGGAGTGATTTTAACTAACGTTTTTAACGCTAACGCAATTCCTTTTTCACTAACGTTTTTTAAGGGTTCTACGTTAATAAGTTTGTGGGGAGCAATCTTGTTCCATTGGTTAAAATCACTGGGGTAATCCAAGTTGATGATGTGTCCTTTTAATCCGATGACACTCCATGATTCATTATCTTTTATGAAGTCGTATACCGGTATTTTCCCGAGATACGTGCTTTTTGTTTTTCCACCGGAAAGAATGTACGCGATTCTTCTCGCTGCAATATTTTTTTCACAAATGATAAGCTTCATTTTTTGTCCTAGCTTGAAAAGTCAACATAAAAATGAGATATAATTAGTTTACGATAGTAGAAAAGATGAGGTTGTAACTATTTATATGGTGACGGTATTCCTTGATGTGAGACTATGAAAATCCAGATAATTATGGGGTCCTCTTCTGATATGTTCGTTGCAGAGAAAGTAAAAGCGATTTTAGAGGAATTTAAGATATCTTATAATATCAAAATAGCATCAGCTCATCGTACACCAGGAATACTAAAAAAAATTCTGGAAAATAGCGATGCCGATGTTTTCATTGGGATTGCCGGTCTTTCCGCAGCATTACCAGGAACAATTGCTGCACATACGATTAAACCAGTGATAGGAGTTCCGGTGAGTGGAAAGGTAAATTTCGATGCTATTCTTTCCATCATTCAAATGCCTCCAGGAATACCTGTAGGAGCTGTCGGACTTGATCGGGGGGAGAATGCAGCATTACTTGCAATTGAAATCCTTGCGGTAAGCGATAAAAAATTAACAAAAAAATTATATGATTACCGAAAGAAGATGCGGGAGAAGGCGCTACCAAAATAGAGGTTTATCTGATGTTTAATACGGAGAAATTTATTGAGAAAACAATTTCAAGCCTTCAGAAAGATATCATGGGTAAGGCACTTATTGCTTTCTCCGGTGGTGTTGATAGTACAGTTTGTGCTGCTTTAGTGAACAAAGCTATTGGAAATCGATTAATCGCTGTTCATGTCAACACTGGGTATATGAGAAAAAATGAGTCTGAACAGGTTACTCGGATGATGGAGGATTTATCATTCAATTATCGGTTAGTTGATGCAAGTAAAGAGTATTATCTTGCTTTAAAGGGTGTAGAAGACCCTGAGAAGAAACGTAAGATCATCGGGGAAAAGTTCATCAGAATTTTTGAAAAAGTTGCTCGAGCAGAAAAAGTCGAATACCTTATACAGGGAACGATTGCCCCTGACTGGATTGAATCTGGTGGCGGTTTACGCGATACCATAAAATCTCATCATAACGTCGGTGGAATACCAAAAGATATGAAATTGAAACTCGTTGAACCGCTCCGTGATCTATATAAGGATGAGGTGCG
>CABMCU010000106.1 GCA_902384685.1 uncultured archaeon
GAGCAATAGGACCCTCGTTCATGTCTAGTCCTCCTCGTATCCCACATGAGGACACATGGGAAGGTTCTTTTCGATATAGCCAAGCTCAAAATAGTTTTTATCAAATCTCACTGAACCTGGACATCCTGATATCGTACAGGTTTTACATATCGATTCATCAGGAAGATACCGTTTTCTGGGTTCGGGTATCATGACCATGATTTGTTTTATATCAACACCTTTTCGTTGCTTACCACAATTAATGATTGGTCGGATGCCTATTTTCAATGGTTTATGGTATGCATCGCTTCCAGTGGTCCATCGTCCGCACTCACAGATCCAACCATATCCCTGATTACGATGTGCTTCATTTGAGCAAGATACAATCCGGTTAAATTGACCTTCACCGTCTCTTTTTGGGGCAGTGCATCGCCATTTTATGATGCTTTCATCTTTCATGTCAATACACCCCCACAAATTTAGGAGGATGGGACCAGGTTCGACAAATCCCATTTGAAAAAAAAGTCCCAGTCCCTTGTGCACTGACCCGAGTCAGAATGATTCAATAAAAATGATCTAACCTTTACAAAAAAAGAAAAAAAGAAGGGTTTAGTAAGAGAACCAATTTTCCTATGTAAAAAACCGAAAGGCCATTTTTTAGGCTTCTTTCGACGATTTTTTCTCCTGTTGGAATTTCCACTTACGGCGGACGGCGTGCCGACCCTCTTTTTTCTCCTGCTGCATTACGACTGTGTATAAGACGGCTTTGTACCTGAAGTGAAACTTAATGGGTTATTCTTTTTTTCTTACCTTTAATCATTTGATTCGTAAAAAAAAATCATGTGTTAAAACCGTGTCAATGCTTCTGTTTTTTATTTTTATCTTTTCCAAATATTTAAATAAACACAACGGATAACAAACAATGACCTGTTTATACAAGGGAAAAATAAATCATGACGAAATTAAAGTTTGTATTATTAATAAGTTCAGTACTATTTATGACCGTACTAGTCTTCAGCCCAAGTACCATTTTAGTAACCTCATCTAACATCTATAACATCCATACATTACAAGGAACCAGCACTAACTGGGCCGGATACGCTGTTGAAACAAATCTCAATACTCCCCAAAATGGTGCTATTACTGACGTTAAAGGTTCATGGATTGTTCCTACAGTCTTGGGTTCAGTAACACCAAATACTTATTCCGCGAGTTGGATAGGCATCGATGGGTATTCTTCAAACAGTGTTGAACAAATAGGAACAGACTCAAATGTGAATAACGGTATAGCTGAATATGCTGCCTGGTACGAAATGTTTCCCAATGCGCCTGTGTATTTGGGCATGACAATTAATGCAGGCGATACGATTTCAGCAGAAGTGAATTACTTGGGACTAGGAATATTCAGGTTATCAATTACGGATGTCACAACTGGAGCAAGCTTTTCCACTATTCAAATATCTAGCGATGCTGCTACTAGAGTCTTTTCAAATCCAGTGATTTCTGGTGGTACAGAACACGTCTTTGTCGGTAATACTCGGCTATTAACCATCATGGGACGTACCACAATAACCACTACTTATGATACTTATCACAATGTTCGGTATACAACTAGTGTTCCTGTGACAGTTCCTGCTGATGAGGGGAGGTTGTCTGGCGCTCCACATAGGTCATCTGCGGAATGGATAATTGAAGCGCCCACGAATCTTAACGGTGATGTTCTACCTTTAGCGGATTTTGGAACCGCTTATTTCTTTAATTCACAGGTTACCGTAAATGGCGTCATAGGGTCTATTAATAACGCCCACTGGCAGAACGATGCAATAACCATGCAAACATCAACACCTTCATCGATAATAAAGGCGCGACCGTCTCATCTATCTACTGATGGAACTAGTTTCTCTGTCACTTGGCAACATCAATAATGAAAAGTCAATCCTTCGCTTAGCGCTTACTTGAATGGCTATGTTATCTTGATGCGAGTAGGAGGTCTTTACCTCTACGGAAAAAAATAAAGTGATCCTTCTCCCTAAATAACCATTTGGTTTTTTATTTCATTGTACTTAAAGGATCTGAACCCTTGGAATTAAATCAAAATATAAACATAATATGAGTTAAAACCGTGCCAATTGTTTCTGTTCTTGTATTTTTATCTTTTCCAAACATTTATATTTCAGCACGGGATATTTAATCCTATATTACCCATTTTTAGGTGAGGATGCAAGGAGATATGAGAAACAAAATCATGGGAATTTTTGTTTGTATGCTGATGATTGGCGCTGTTGTTTTACCGGTAGCAGGAAACTTGAATCAAAAGGAAAATGTGAAATCCATACTAATGTCGTCATTAAATAGTATGGAGTTTGTCCCTGGAGAGATGATTGTTAAATTGAAAAAAGATACAACACTCTCAAGTTACACTGAGTTTATGGCTTTGAATGAAAAACACCAGGTCTCTGCTTTTGAGAAGATGTTTAAAAATGCAGATGGAACAATCTTAGAGAATATCTACCTTGTTCATGTCCCTGTTGAATCTGACATTCTTTCTGTCGTACGGGAGTATGAGTCGTGTCCTGATGTGGTGTATGCAGAACCCAATGGGGTTGGGACTCTGTGTGGTATTTCAAATGATGCAAATTTTAGTTTACAGTGGGCGCTGCATAACACGGGTCAGGTGTTTTTTAACTGGCAAGGCGTCAATTATTCTGGTATTCCAGATGCTGATATTGACGCTCCTGAAGCATGGGATATAGAAACTGGGAGCCCAGATGTGGTGATCGCTATTCTTGACAGCGGAATTGACTATTCACACCCGGACCTTGCAGCGAACATTTGGAACAATACAGATGAAATCCCCAGGAACGGAATCGATGATGACCACAATGGGTATATTGATGATGCGAGAGGCTGGGATTTTTTCTATAGTAATAATGATCCAAAGGATTATATGGGGCATGGTACAATGTGTGCGGGTTATGCGGGTGCAGTCAGTAATAACGGTATTGGAGTAGCAGGAGTCTGCTGGAATTGTTCAATTATGGATGTGAAGGTTTGCGATGAAACCGGGTTTTTCAATATAAATAGAACGGCAAATGGAATAAAATATGCCGCTGACAATGGTGCTAATGTTATTAGTATGAGTTGGGCTTTTACTACCCTATATAAGAGTCTTCGAGATGCAGTGAACTATGCATATAATAAAGGCGTTTTTCTGTGTGCCGCTGCACATAATTGGAATACATCGACAAAGTATTATCCTGCGGCTTTTGAAACTGTTACTGCCGTAGGAGCGACAAACCAGAATGATAAGCGATGTACATCAAAGGATTGGGGAACGGGGGCGGGGAGCAACTTTGGCGACTGGGTGGATATCGCTGCACCAGGCAATCTCATGTATTCAACGATGCCCACCTACCATGTCACTATGAATGATTTTGGATATACACAAAACTATGACTATATGGGCGGTACTTCTTCAGCAACTCCTCTTGTTGCTGGTGTTGCTGCTCTACTGCTATCACAAGATCCTTCGTTGACCCCTGATGAAGTAGGAGCGTTACTTTGTGGGAATGTAGATCCCTATATCTCAAAAGAATACATTGGGACGGGGAGAGTTAATGCTCAAAAAGCACTTGCTGCTTTAATGTCAGACATCAAAGTCAAAATCAAAGGAGGATTGGGGATTGAAGCGGTTATTACCAATGTGGGTACATCGGATATTACTGGTGTTGCCTGGCAGATTCATGTGGAAGGCGGCATCCAAGGTTTTATCAATAAGACCGTGAGTGGAACAGTTGACATGAAAGCTGGGGAATCACAAACCGTTTCCACAGGGCTGTTCTTTGGTTTTGGTGGTATCGTAATCAGTGCGAAAGCAGATATTGTTGGGACAGCCGTGAGAGGAACACAACTGCTCATCTATTCAATGGTGAAATAGAGTTTTCTTTTCCTCTCTTTTTTTCCTTTTTTATTTATCATTTGATTCGAACAAAAAACCATTGAGTCTTAAAACCGTAACAATGTTTCTGTTTTGTATTTTTTTGCTAGTTGAATGAATTTAGGGTCTTGATTATTTTCTTATAGTTGTCTTTATTTTATATGAATTTTATTGTTCCAGGTGTGAAAATATCTATTATTGAATTTATCAATTCTATGATTAATTCAATAAGAGTACCTATTAGATTAACTAAGGTATATATTATATCCACAAGATCGAATATTTTATATACAAGGTTTATTAAATTTTGAACTATAGAAATCATCCATTCAATTATTTTAATTAAAAGATCAATTAAACCTCCGGGTGTTAGATTAAGAGTTATATCATAAATAGTATCCTTCATTTTTTTAATTAGGAGGCTAATCAATCCCTGTATTTTTAAATCAGGGGTTTTATTTTTAATGTTTTCTTCAATTATTTTTTTTGTTTTTTCAATTTCATTAATTTTATTCATTAAAGGGTCGCTGTTTAGTTTGGGTACTGCGGTTGCTGAAGAAACCATTAATAATCCTATAACAATAGCTTCACATGCCGTTATAATAAATTTTTTCATATCCTCTTTTCCTATATTTTCAATCTATTCATGATATTTATAATTTATCTCGATTGTGAGTTTATGGTTTTTTCTTTCATCGATTTTCATATGTTTTTTATTAGTATTGACCGTGTTACTAGTTTCATGAGTTTGACAAAACATTGTACTGGCTGCGGATGTAATCGGTATCAATTATTTTTATGTTGATGAAGATGGGAACTGAAGCAAGAAGTGTAAGTTTTGTCAATCAAAAAAATAATAGGTTTGATAAAATGATTAGAGTGTGGGGCGTTGTTAGGGAGGGGTGAAGGAATGTCGACTTTTGAAGAGCGTGTCAAGAAGGCATGGGAAAGATCGATGAGATATGACAAAAAGACGAAGATAAAAGCAAACAAGAGAAAAAATGGGTTAAAATCGAATCAATGCTTCTATTTCTAAAGATATGTTTTTAAAAATGATATAAATTGAGCAAAAAATAAAAAAATTAAATACAAAAAAACAATTGTGTCTCAGAGGTTTAGAGCATGGAAGTCATATCAGGGATTCATTGGATACAAGGTATTAATGGGAATTGTTACCTTATCACTGATCCGTTCCTTACCCTTATTGATACAGGTTTTCCACATAAAACCAAAAAAATTCTACGATATATCACCCATGAACTTCATCGTCAACCTTCAGAGCTTACCATAATAATTCTTACTCATTCTCACTATGATCATATCGGAAACGCGGAGCAACTTCGAACAATCACCGGAGCGAAAATAGCAACTCATCCCGAGGATGCACTGTATATCGAAAGAAAAAAA
The DNA here is from genome assembly GCA_902384685.1 of uncultured archaeon. Lineage (GTDB taxonomy): Archaea > Thermoplasmatota > E2 > DHVEG-1 > DHVEG-1 > SM1-50. Next base: position 5,324 of record CABMCU010000106.1, read on the forward strand.
CAACCACCCTTACCTTCTGGAGGAATGGGAATCATATTTAAGTTACTGTCACCTATGATAAAAGTTCACCCATTTCATGTTGATATTTCACTCAAAGAAAACGAAGAAATAGCGGGTCTTACTATTTTGTATTCTCCTGGGCATACACCTGGCAGTATTTGTTTATATGACCCTAAACGAAAAGTCCTTTTCACAGGCGATACCTTACGATGTAATAATGGAACTATCGAGGGCCCTTCAAAAAGATTCTCCATAGATATGGTCAATGCTCATAATTCTATTCAAAAACTAAAGACCTTGGACTTTGATATCATGCTGAGCGGCCATGGGACGCCTATAACTGAAAATGCGGCTGCAAAAGTCAGGGAATTTGCAGAAAAATCTTAAAAGAGGTGTATTCCCACCATCCAGCAATAATATCTTGTTAAATATAATTAGAGTTAAAACTGTGTCAATGGGTCTGTTTCTTATTTTTATCTTTTCAAAACATTTAAATGAATCCATAAGATAAGAAATACTATCTATTTTAATAGGGGGAGGAATAAAAACATGAAAAACAAAATCGTTGGAATCGTTATTTGTATGTTAATGATTTTTAACACAACTACTCTTGCATTAACACCATTCAGCAGAGATGAACAACAAACGAAACATCAGTTTTTTAATAAAACACCGGTTCCGTTGCCAATAACTAAGAGATGGATGATAACTTTTGGAGAAATAGGTAGTGATTGGGGTTTTTCTGTTCAGCAAACGACTGATAGAAGATACATCATAACAGGAGATACCTCATCATTTGGTGCTGGTGCTACTGATGTTTGGTTAATTAAGACCGACAGGCAATGGAAGTCAAAAACAACATCATTAGATAATTTGGGTTTTGAATGGTTATTCCAGTGATTCCCCAATGGTTTTTCAATACTACGACAGGTATTGGGGTATTAATAACCCCTCTATCTTTTTCTCATTTTTTTTCTGTTTCTAAGGATATGTTTTTAAGGATGGAATCCACAAATTATTTCTGTTCAGCGTCTAATCCTTTTAACCCAAGCTTCTCAATAAGATAATTTTTAAATGTATGATATGATTCTTCCTTAATTCCTCCCTTTATCTGAATATCAACCGCATGATCCTTCTTTTTGTGTATCTTCATAATTTTTACGATAACGATACTTCTTATTCCTTCCGTTAAAATTGCTGTTACCTCTATGGATTTTCCTATCGGGATATCATGAGTAATCAAACTGAAATCATCGATTGTTTTCCTCAGATCAGTAGGGTCATTTGAATGATGAAATACGGTTTTTTCATCAATAACTATTTTTGAGAGATTTTTAAACTTCGCCTTTGCTAGTCCTCGCAGAACGAGTTCTCCTGTTGGAACAAGATCAAAGCCTTCTTCCACAAACCCATTACCAGTAATCATCGTCATAACCTTTGAAAAAACATTAGATGGAGGTATCTTTTTTTGTTCAACGTTCAGATCAAAACGAACATGAAGATTTCGAAGAATCTTTTCTCCGGACGATGCCTGTTTCTTACCTTTTGTTTTCTTTGAGGGATGTGTTGCATTAATCCAATCCATAACCTCAGAGGGGCTTTGCACCCAAGGAGGTTGTGTAAAATCAGGATTGCGTTCAGTCATAGTTCCTCCCTACTTGCCAAATCGTAATACCTATTTCTTTATTAAATCTATCAAAAAGCCATATTTTCTTTATACTTTTTATTTTATTCACACAAAAAACATAAGCATTTTTGTGGCACTTTTTAACTGTTTTTTTAGGCGGATAAATAGAACTTCTAGTTAGCGTTCGGCGGACGGCGTCTATAATTATGTTACATAATTAATGCATTCTATCTGTTGAATTGATGTTTTTTAGTAATCACCTAAAACAGAAAAAAACAGATAATACACATGTTTTGTATTTGGAGCCGAAAAGCATTAACACGGTTTTGGAACCATTATTTTTATATGAATCATTGGTGAGGGAGATATAAAGAAAAAAGGGATATTTTAATATCCAAGTAGCTGTTTGAGTATTGGGAACACGTGCGGGAATCGCTGAAACAACAACTCTAAGAACTGGAATATCGGTCTATTGAACGTATACGGCATCTTGATTGGCAAGGGGTCTGACCAGTCAGATTCAAGTCCATGAGCATCTTTTGCTTTTACCTTTATTTCATATGATCCTTTGACATTCCATGAATGTTCAACATACATGATTTCTCCTGATGTAAAAGGTCCAAGCCATCCGCTGATGTTTTCACCCCAGCTCCATTTGTAATATACCTGGTCACCATCTGGGTCCGTGGTAGATGTTCTATAGGTATATTCAGTATAGATTATTCCTGAGGCTGGGCCTGTTGGTTGGTCAGGTGTATTGGGTGGGTGATCCGGTGCAATGGTGACAACTTTCGCACTATTATTCATCCAGTTTCTAGAACTATCTACTGCTGAAATGGTATATTGGATGGAAATCACAGTAAGATTAACATCAATGGTTTTTTGCCACAGGTTGCCTCCGGTATTTATCATCTTAGTATTGAAATGTACATAGTCATCAAACCAATATTCAACCCGTACCTCTGAGACATGGATGTTGTCGGTTACGGTTGTGTTAAAGGTGAACAGGTGACCTGCATGTGCTACAGTTGGTGTATGGTCAATGATCCCTGGTTTGTCGTTATCTGTGACTGGTACGGTCTTTTTTGGTCCTTTAGTTTTATTATGAGATATATCTGTGACTGTGATTGTGTACGTCATATTGCTGAGGTTGTTATCAAGGGTAATGGTACGGCTCCAGGTTTTATTATCCTTGGAAGTGAAGGATACATTAGTGCCGTTAAGAGTCCCATGGATCCATGTCACGTTAACACTTGATATCTGGATGGTATTCGAAGTGGTTATGTTAAATGTGAAAGGATCCCCAGTGGTTCCCTTGGTAGGGCTGTTGTCGGTAAATACAGGAACTGCAGCAGCTGTTGCGGGGAACACTGCGGTTACAACACCTGAATCAGCAGCATTTGTTACAGTTGTAGCTCCAGCGACGGTAAAGAAGTTTGCTGCTACGCCTGTAAAAGTAAAACCTGTTTTTGCGGTAAGAGTA
>CABMCU010000107.1 GCA_902384685.1 uncultured archaeon
CCATAAACACCGTCGATGTACATCACACCGGTGCTATTTGTATACCATTTTGAAATCAGATTAGCGTCATAGGCCATTCGGAACCAGCCGTCCTCTCCCCATTTTGTCCCCCAGCTGTTTTTCACAATCCAACAACTCTGGCTATCATCATATCCGACGATGGTTACAACATGACCACCAACACGTGGTCCCCATCGGTGATAATAGACCCCTCCGAAGTACCACATAAAATCTTCCCATACTCGGATACAAATGATGAGTGGTCCATGATCCAATAATGCTTGTTTCATCGTGGTGATGTTACTATCGATCCATCCCCATTCGGTTATCTTTACGGTTCGGTTTTCCCATCCTGGAAGACTGTAATATGGGTAATCAGTTGGGCGATGCGGATCAGGGAAACATCCCTCATCGGGGACACCGTAGCGTACAAGGTACTTTGCTGCATCATTGAGATCGACCCATCCTTTTTCTATCCCTCCTCCTGCGTTAAAAAATAAGTGATTTTCTGAAAGATCAGGGTTGTATATCTCTTTGAGTTGGTACTGCATTTTTGTTTCCAGAGCAGCACATAGACCAAACGCTTCGCAGGTTGGTGCGGGCGACTGATCCCTAATTGGTGTGGTATAATCAGTTCCATTGATATCTCTCCAACTGAACGAAGAGGGTAGATTAGATATCTCATGAGTGGAAGCAATTTTTACTGTACTAAAAGAAGTAACTGGAAGTAATAAAATCACAGTCCAGAAAACTATAATTATTTTCTTCATAGTGTTCCCCTGCATAATACATAATATTTTGTCTTTATAATAATTGTTATGTCTTTAATTTTAATATAATAACACTCTAAAAACCAATCCCTTCTGTTGTTGTTATTTTAGTATATACAAATATCATCACATTTATGAAAAGCATTGACACGGTTTTAACACATGTTTTTTTTACGAATAACCCCAGAGGTTCAAATCCTTTCCCCTTCTACTATTATATTTATTACCATAGAAATATTATTTTTTCTCCTATTTCGTAAAGTGAGGAAATGGTATGAGTGCATTCACTTTTGATTTGTAATCCAAATAGTCTTGCCCAAATTTCTCCTCCAAGTATTTCTCTTCCTCTTTGATGAGCAACTTGAAAACGATATACGAAACAAATGGCACCGTGAAAATTAGCCATGAGCGAAACCACAGAGCAACCCCTGGAGAGATGAAGACAATAAGACTGGAATACATAGGATTACGCACAATAGTATAAACTCCTTTTGTGAGCAGTCTACCTTCGTGAAAAGCTTTGCTGATTATTCTGACACCTAAAAGCCACATAACTAAACCAATAATGATTAGAATTGTCCCTAAAATAACAGAAACAATAAATGGTATATGAGTTATGGTAAATATATCTGATCTGGTAATATGAAGAATAATTGTAAACGCAAGATATGAATATGTTATTCTACCGAGTCTACGACCTATACCCCATGCGGTCATTTTGTTCGGCATCTTAAACCTCTTTTTTTAACATAAATATAATATCTCAAATTCAAAAATATATTAATTATTTATAAGCATACTCTTTTTCATATTAACAAGAGTGACTATTATTTTATATGACTAAACTCATGTTCAAATCCCTTTCCTCACACTTAAAAACATATCCTTAGAAAAGAACCATTGACACGGTTTTAACTCATTGTTTGAACTAACACCAAATAGAATAAAAAATTGTTGATTTCTAATAATCCTTCGACTTAAAATTATTTTTCGTCTTTCTTTTCGAAACTTTCTTTGAAACCTTCTTCAAACTTTTTACCAAATTCTTTTCCATATTTATCCATTTCATCTTTGTATTTAGCGCTCCAGGGCGCCCAGACAACACCCATGAGACCACCGCTGACTAAGATGATGACGAGAAATATAGCAACATACTGCCAGAAACTAAAATCTGTCCATATGTACCAAAAACCATAAATCAACACAATCAATAGTGCAAACAGAAAGATAAACGTACCAATGATTCTCCATTTAAATCCCTTTATTCTAAATAATTCCCAATCTTTTTTCGACATCATTTGAAGAGACCAGAATAACCAAAGTCCACCAAGTAAAACCGCCATGATTAAAATAGAAAGGATAATGAATGCAAATTTTTCATTTATCCGAAAACCTTCAGAGAAGAATGCTAAAAAAAGGATAACAAACACAAGCCATCCTATGGCAACAGCTCCTGAAAAACCCGCTTTCAATGCGCCATGTTCAAATTTTTTTTCGTCCATAACACTATCTCCACTTCCTAATAACAAATCTTAATATTTAGGGTTTTTGATTTGAATTGATTTTTATATTTACAAGAAAGACAATAATTCCTATGATTGCGAGTTGTTTTTTCATATCCCTTCACTCCACTCAGTTGTTTTATAACAATTCCATCCTTAAAAACATATCCTAAGAAACTCATATAAAGAACAAACATTAAAACGATATATACCTCAAGTTTTTTTGCGCAAATCAAAAAAAAAAAGAAAAGTTGGAAGGATGTTTTTGTCTTAGAATATTTTTGTGAGAATATTAAAAATCCCAGGATATTTCTCCATTAACTTCAATAGCAACGGAAATTGCGATAGACTTGATTTATACGTAACCGTTATCGTAGTGGATGGTCCTATGCTATCATGTGAATCCTTTGCCCGAATTGTTAGTTCGTAATCACCACATTTATAGAATGTATGAATTTTTTCTAGTATCTCACCTGACCCAAATGGACCAAACCAATTGATAGCAGGATTATCTGGTGAACAAGTTATTTTATCCGTATCACCAACTTTATTCCATGCGATATCATAATACACCTCATCGCCATCTGGATCTTCCGCATAGAAAGTGAATTTGTAACTCTCTTTCTCCCAGACGCTTTGATCTTCAATCACCACCGGAGCGTTCGGAGCTCTATTTGATCCAACTGGATCATCATCTTCTCCAATAACAGCACTTCCACAGCCTACTAATACAAACATTCCTACCATTATTATTGCTGTTGTTTTTTTCATATTTTTTTTACACCTCTCATTACAATGTAAATAACTGAAAAGTATAAAAAAATTCTTACTAATAATTTGTACAAAAACAAAAAAAAAGATTAAATAAGTATCGTATCGACCAATTTAGTTGAATGTGAAATCAAGTTCTTTTATTTATCATAGGCTTGAATTTTATTCTTTCACTTAATCTCTCTTTATAATTAGTCAATCACAAAAAAAAAAATAAAGAAAATTGGATTACTTTATAATCCAACTACAAAGAATAATAGTAATTTTGCGCTTTTTGTTTCTATTGTTTCCCCTACATTTATTGTTATTTCTGTTTTACCCAATCCCATGAGGAATTTCGATTTAATTTCAACCGTATCGCCTACTGCTAGTATACTGATTGTACCACTATTATCTCCACCAAAAAAAGTGCCGCCATCAAAAGAAATACTCCAGTCAATATTGTTTGCGTCGGCGGAACCAATGTTTTTTATTGCAGTGGTTATTCCTAGTCCACCTGCAATGCTTTCAATAGTAATAATTGGAGCTGAGATTCCTGCTGTATCAAAATATACACTATTTTGTCCGTTTCTAGTGTCAGTCCATGTGATGTAATTACTTGATACATCAACACAATGGGTTCGCTCTGTAGCACTCTGAGATACATCATTTGCTGTAACAGATGATTCAATCCAAGTTTTTCCCTTATCATTAGATGTGGAACTGTAAATATTTGCAGTTTTGGTATATGTTACAATAATGTTTTCACCAATCAATGATACACTTGGATATTTACCATTATCTGCAATATTGACATTATCAAAGGTAACACCATTATCATTTGAATAGTAACATCCAATACCACCATTTATTTCATATACCAAATAACAATTGCCATTAGTTGCTTTTATATTGGGATGACTTGCCCCAGGTATATGTACTAAAGTATCCCATGAATTAACCCATGCATCAGTTCCATCTAGTTGAACACCTCTAAGGAATACTCCATCGGGATATTGTTCGGAACTTTCATCATTAAACCGATAAAATGCTTGATAATACATGCCTGTTGTAAGATCAATATCATTCACGGCTTGATCTGCCTCAAAATCATATTTTGTTACACCCTCATCAGGATATACTACGAATGTAGATGCCGTTCCATCGCTAGTTTCCCATCCAAACCAAAGTCCATTATGTATATTATTAATTGTATTTCCGGTCCAAATAGCGATACCAGATGCTGTTTCCGAGGGAGCATATTCGCTATTCACTCCACATGCATCAACACTGTGCCACTCTGACATCATAACATCAGCAAGCCAACTATTTGCTACCCATTCATTATCTACAGAGTCAGGATTACTGATATCAGGGAAATTAAATGTTACCCAATTATTTTGATCATAAGGAAGGACCGATCCAAATGCACCATTATCACCAGCAAAATCAATGGCCGGTAAAATACAAGTGTAATCATTATCAGATAACAACCATCCAGTTGCACCGTTTTCAGGTAACCACGTTATTCCGCCATCATTTGAATATCTAAAATAAGGATTTACTGGTGAAAGCCAATCCGGTGATAAGTCAAAACCAATTACTATATTCTGTCCACCGTTGTCTGTTATTGTAGGATTTTCAACTATACTCTCTCCATCTCCGCCGTATATAAGAGTGTCAGTACCAAGTAATCCTTTAGTTTGGGAACTTTCAGAATTATAATTTATATTAATTTTCTGTGGTTGAAAATTTTTGATTTTTTGAAAACTACTTATTGGTTTAATTGATATGTTATCAGCTGTAGTATTTATTGAAACTGTACTAAGCTGAATTGCTGTAAAAATAAACATAAATGCTATCGAGAAAATTACCAGCCTCTTAAATTTTGTTTTTTTCTTATTTAACATATTTTTTACCTCTTTTCCTAATTAAAAAATTTGTAAAAAATATATAAATGTTCTTTTCAAATAATAGGACAAAAATTAAAAAATACATTGATTTAAGTAATAAACGTACAAAAATGATTAAACAAGCCGTCAATAGTTGTCTGTAACGCTTATGCAATATCATAGGCTAATTGGAGGGATGGGTTGCAATTTCCTTTTTCGAGGAAGAGAATCGTTTTTCGTTTTACACCAACTTTTCTTGCTAGATCTTCTTGGTTGAGGTTGTATCGTGCTCGGAATATCTAATTTTTTATGTTTTTGTACAATACTGAAGTAAAAAATTTTAGGGAATAAGATTAAATGAAATCATTAAACAATAAAAAAACAATAACCCCTACGATAAGCGTAATGATCCCTATAAAGAGTGCATTTTTACGTATCTTTTTTTCTTCTTCGGTGAGATCTGACCATGGTTTCTCATGTATCCCTAATGCAATCTCTATAGCGATTCCGACTGCAGTACCAATGGGGATGCCGGTGATAAAGCCGATAACAAAATCACTCATTCTTTCTACCTAATATTAAAAATGATAAAAATAATATTTAATAGTTTTGAGGAAAATATTAAACAAAACATAATTTCTGAGTAGTATTTTTTTACTAATATACTAATAATTTCTTACTTATTTAAAAAAATTAGGTAACAAAAAAAGAAATAAAAGAAAAGATACAAACTCTCAGTGAATATTATAACCGTCTTTGCCGTACCTTGAATGTTGAGTAATGAATGTCCATTTTCAGTAGACATTGTATAAAGCCCCTTGCAAAAAAAGAGTTTTGTCATCCATATACCTTCTTGATTTCCGTTATTATAAATCTTGTTCCTATTTTTTTCGTCATATATTTTTACAATTATATTTGGTTCAATCGATTGGATAATCCAATATAACATAAAATCAACAGTCTTAAGGAAATGGGGAGTCGGGGAGGATACGTGGAGAAGAAGGAAAGATCTTTCCATAGGATGGATCTACCTGATCTACAAGTGGCTCCCCTGGATACATTTATTTCTTTTTAATAAAAAACATTTGGTAAGTTTTATGGATTTATTTTTACTTTTTTAATATTTTTTTTTATATTTGTACAAAAAAATCACCAAACATTTTTTAAGGAACAACAATATAATAATTATTGGGGAGTCAATATGAATAGAATACCTTTTCATTTTTTTATCACCTTTTCTCCTCGACTCCCCCCTCCTTATTATAGATATTAAAAAACAATTTTTTCCTTAAAAACATATCCTTAGAAACAGAAACATTCACACGGTTTTAATTGATATTCTTGAGATAGTAAAACGACGTTCTTTCAGTTTCCTCTTTAATTATTTTTTTATAATATTATTGCGACTTTGTACAAAAAATTTATGGATACTTTTAAATTCTCTTATATGAGTAATTAATATGTATGGATTGCTATTAAACATAGAAATTCAACAATCATGGACAAAATTTATTACTATCCGTAAGGAGAAAAAATGAAAAAAATATTTGTATTGATGATTGGCATATTACTGAGTATAGAATTTTCAGGATGCATTAACCAAGCAGGCGAAGGAAATCAAAGAAAAAAGGAATTACTTACTATTGGAATAGGTGAAGATCCATATGGGTTTTTTCCTTGGATTGATAGTTACGATACTAACACGATAGGAATAAATTTCAATATCTTTGACCCCTTGGTAGAGTTTGACAATAGTTTTAAACTTTTTCCTAAACTAGCGAAATCGTGGAATAATCCAGATAATTGTACTTGGAGATTTTTCCTAAGAGATGACGTTGCATTCCAAAATGGTTATAATTTTACTGCAAATGATGTAAAGTATTCTATTGATCTCATAAAGGACAATCAAAGTAGCGTGCTACGAGACTTAATAACAGAGATTAAGGAAGTACATGTTTTGGACAATTATACCGTTGATATTGAAACATATCAACCGTTTCCTATCCTCTTAAATAAATTGGTCAATATTCCAATTCTTTCACAGAAATATCAGCAAGAGACCACGGAAAAATGGCCTATTGGAACAGGTGCATATAAACTTGAAGAGTATGTTCCAAAAGATCATATTACCTTAGAAAGATTTGACGGGTATTCAATAGGTCATCCCGTAATAAAAAAAGTTATTTTGAAGATTATTCAAAATCCCGAAGAACGGAAAAACGCACTTATCAATGGAACTATCGACATAATGGAACAAATACCTCCTACATATGCTGATGAGGTATCACATAGCACAGGAATTACTGTAAAGAAAATCTCAAATCCATCAGTATATTACTTGGGTTTTGATTGTAGGGAAAATAATAGCAGTGGGTTCCCGGGAACAAAAAATCCATTATCAGATGTGCGAGTCAGGAAAGCGATGTATTATGCGATTGATGTTGACCTTATTATTAAAAAATTTTTTAATACTTCTGCAGAACCCGCTTCTCAGTTTTTATCACCCTTGATTTTTGGTTATAATCCTAAAATAAAACGATTACCTTTTGATTTGAATCTTTCAAGACAACTCTTAAAGGACGCTGGGTATGAAAACGGGTTTAATTTAACATTAGATTGTCCAGAAGAGTGGCCATTACAAATCAATATTTCTCGAGAAATAGCAAAACAACTTTCACAAATACTATCTGTCAAAGTCAATCTACTTCCTACTGAGAAATTTTATCCTAAATTATATATGAGGAACTGCTCAATTTTCTTAAGTGGTTGGATTCCAGCGACCGGTGATGGGGGTGAGATATTCGATTATCTTTTACGGTCCGAAAACGATCCTCTCGGCATCGGATCATATAATTTCGGATATTACTCAAATCAAACCGTCGATCAAATCACTCAAGAAATCGCCCATACCATGGACCAAAAAACAAGATTACAACTTATGCAGGAGGGATTCAAGGTTGCAATGGATGATGTTGCATGGATTCCCCTTTACATTAGTGTATGTAATGTTGGCATGGCAGATTATATTGTATGGAATCCAAGATCGGATCTCATGACGCTTGTGGAAGAAATTACTGTTAAATAAACGAGAGGCGATATGCGGTCGTTGGTGTAATAAGGAATGAAAAAATTCCACAGTGTAAAACTGAAGATTATTTTACCTCTTCTAGTTATTCTTCTAGCAGTTTTTTTAACGAGCTCGCTGGTGATAATTGAACGAGAATCAAGAGCAGCAAAAACCTCTATAATCAATAATGCTGAATCCATCTCAAGTTTATCTGTCGCGCATGTGATTGAAAATTATAATTTGTATTATGAATCTGGTTTTTACAAATTCACTGAAATTATCGATAATTTAATGAATCTTAACCAGAACCTCGAAGAAATACAAATCGTAGATGTGAATGGTAAGATTCTCTTTGACTCTACGGAGATACAGGACGGAAAATACGACGAAACAATACAGGGGGAAAGATTTCTTGAAAACGCGACATTAATGCAAAGAGCGGGAGATCCGAAATCTTCACTTATTCTCAATGACCAAACAAGACATATTGATATTATTCAACCGTTTTTCGAGGAATGGGGGAGACATGACTATTCAGTGAGATATATTTTTTCGCTTTCAAGTTTAGATACAATGACACAAGAGATGATTGTCACAATAACCATGTATTCAATCATCTTCATCGTCGTGTCTTTTCTGCTCATTTTTTTCCTTTTCAATTATTTCATTTCATCTCCAATCGGAGAGCTGACAAAAGGCGTTCGTAGTATGAATCGAGAAACGTTTGGATATGAAGTAAAAATCAAATCAAAGGATGAAATTGGTGAACTAGCAACTGCTTTTAATAAAATGAGCGTTGACCTTAAGATTTCTCGAGATCATTTAGAGGAATATAGTAAGAATCTGGAAAAACTAGTTGCAGAACGCACAAAAGAATTAGAGGAAAAAACAATACATCTAGAGCAGATCAATCAAGATTTACTCGTAGCGCGTGAAGAACTGAATAATTTAAATAAAGATCTTGAGAAAAGAGTACAAGAGCGAACAAAAGAAGTAGAAAATCTCCTCAAGCAAAAAGACGAGTTTATCACCCAGCTTGGTCATGATTTGAAAAACCCTTTAGGACCGTTAATTAATTTAATTCCGCTACTAGAAAATGATGAAACTGATATAACGAAAAAAGAAATGTTGACCGTCCTTAATCGAAATGCATATTACATGAAAAATCTCGTGGTAAAAACACTTGAGCTCGCAGTGTTAAACTCTCCTAATACGAAGTTTTCGATAGAAACACTGAATCTGTTTGAAGAAGTTACTCAGATTATCGAAAATAAAAAAATCCACTTTGAGGAATGTGATACTAAGATCAACAACAACATAGATCATAATTTATCTATCAAAGCAGATCGCTTGCGTTTTGAAGAGATATTGACGAACATCTTTGAAAATTCAATAAAGTATTGTCAAGAGAATTGTAAAATTACCATCAAAGCAGAAAAAGTAAAAGAACACGTCATGATCTCTATCACAGATAACGGTATTGGGATGTCTAAAGAACAAATCGAACGAATTTTTGATGAGTTTTATAAAGCAGACTCTGCACGGCATGATATTCAAAGCACAGGTTTAGGAATGTCGATTTGTAAGCGAATTGTTGAGAAGCAAGGAGGGCGCATCTGGGTAGAAAGCCCAGGTCCTGGGAAAGGGACCACGGTGTTCTTTACACTACCAGTAGGAGTATCATAAAAGAAAACATAGGGTCTAATTTTCAAGTTATTCGTAAATAATATGATCTATAGCACTCAACTATAGAAATAAATATTAAAGCTCCCTTGATATATCAATAGAGGTAGAAAATCATGAAAAAAATCATGCTCGTAGATGATGAAAAAGATCAGATTTATGTCATTAAAACCGCCTTTGAAAAGCTCTTTGGAAAAGAATACATGATTATACCTGCTGAAAGCGGTGAGAAATGCTTTGAATTATTAGAGATGAACGAGCTCCCTCATCTTATTCTTTTAGATATCATGATGCCAAGAATGAATGGATGGGAGGTATTTGATCGATTACGTGCGAACCCATCATGGAAAGATATTCCTATCGTTTTTTTGACTGCTCGAACCGATGAATTCGCTGAACACGCAGGTGTGCTTATCGCAGAAGATTATATCAAGAAACCTATTGAGATAAAAGAGTTAAAAACACGCATTGATAATGTATTAAAAAGAGTAAAGAAAAAATAAACCATCAGATTTCTTATTTATTTCTTCACATTTCATAGAGGTTTATATAAGAAACGCTATTCTTTTTCAGGAAGTACGTTTGATTTGAATACTTCAGTGACATACAGATAGTCATAATTTGCGATATCATCTGGGAATTTTTTTCGTAGATCTTCCATGACGCGATAGAAATGTTCAAAATTTGTTGCGTATAACGTGATTTCTAAATCGCAACCGCCGATTGCTTTATTGATTTCCCAGAGAAATGGATTATCGCTTAGATACGTGATAATCTGATTTTTCTTCGCATAATCTCGTAAGGATAAATTTACGATAAATTCCCGTAAACCAAGTTTATTGATATCCATTGTAATAGAATATCGTTTAATAACACCTGATTTGATTAATTTCTTTATCCGGGATTGAATGGTTACTGTTGATACATTAATTTGCTTTGCAAGTTCAACGCTATTAATTCTTGTATTTTTTGCTAATAAATTTAATATTTTATAATCCACTAAATCAACGTCAACGGTTAATCCATTATCTCGATATTCGTATGTTCGTTCATGAGATGATGAGAGTTCATTAAGTAAAAGTGAGTGTTCGTATCCAAATGATTCGTAGAGTTGAGAAAAAAATATTTCTTTAAAAAAATTACGATATTGTCGTAATGTCTGCTCGTAGAATGAATAAAAATAATTGGGAGATTTAACCAAAATAGTAATTATTAGATCATATCTTCCTTTCGTCGATGCGATGCTCCATGTATTATTGTGGTTAACAAAATGGTTGATTATTTCCTTTTCTTTATCTGGTGATGCATACTGTAATACGATATTGAGGCGATAGACAGAAAACCCGAGTTTGAAGATATCAACCATTGCATTAAAATTTTTTATGATTCCATTGGTTTGTAGTCGTTTAATGCGATATTCGACAACACTTTTTTGAAGACCGACTTTTTTTGAAATGGATGATAGTGACTGTCTGGAGTTTAAAAATAGATGGTATAAGATTTTATGATCCTTGGAATCTAGTTCTCGCACAATAAAAATCATCGTCAATTGGACTAATATATTTTTCCAATCTTTTCCGCTAAAAGGGATTTGAAATCGAAGTTAAGGGTAAAAATACAGATTTCCTCCTTAAATTGAAAAAATCTAGTATTTTATTTTGTTTTAACAAGCAACATTTTTAGATAAGAAAGATTAAAAGTATTAAAGACACCCATTAATTATTGGTTTATTTTTGAAGATGAATAAGAGAATCGTTATTTATCGATCATTATCGCGCTAGTAAATTTTGAAAGTTCGGATTACTAATGATATAATTATTTTCTGGAAAGAATCCTTATAAAAATGAGGATTCGGTAATTGTAACAGTGGCTCCAATGTTACTATAACCCTGAGGTTACTTCTTTAAAAATATATCTTTAGAAACAGATGCAGTGACATGATTTTAACAAATGTTTTTTGTGCTAATACTAAATAGAATAAAAAATAGTCGATTCCTAAAGATTCTTCAATCTACAATTTCATATCTCAATCTACTATTCTATTGCTTGTATAATACATAACCAATACGAGTAGTAGATGTCGTTGGAATAAGTTTTAATGTTTTATCATTGTTAAAAAATAAATAAATGTAAGTGTATGTAACAGGAACACCAACACTTTGTAAATCAATAACCAATTTTCCATCCTTTAAATCCCATGTCCCAGTATAACTCCACATTGAACATGTTCCATTTGAGGACAATTCTAAAGTCATATGACTAGTAGTATTTTTCCATGTTCCTACAAACTTGTTTTTCTCTGGAATTAGTGTGTTACTGACTTGATTACATCCACAAAACCCAATACTAACAAGGATGGCAACGATTCCAATTATCAATAATTGTTTTTTCATAATCATTGCCTCCACTCTAAAGTTTTGTAACTATTAATTCCTTAAAAACATATCTTTAGAAACAAAAAAAGAATAGGCTGTTGAAAAATTAAATGAGCCCTCCCCGCCTTTCATTTAAAGCGGGATGCAATAAATGAAAAAGGAAAGGAGGGCCAGTCTCAGAAAGATAATCGCAAATATTAATCTTTCACAAATAGA